>NZ_VFTW01000009.1:0-221101 GCF_006440815.1 Mesorhizobium sp. B2-8-3 | reverse complement strand
CCCTATGACTGCCTCAGCCCCGGCCTGATGGACTATATCGCCACCTGGACCGCCAAGAAGTCGGGCGCCTTGGCGGCATAGTCCGCATTGCCACGTCGGGGGGCGTGGCGATCGCGCCGAAAATCTCCGGGTTGCGGCCGACGAGGCCGCATCCCTTGACAGTGCCCCAAAGCGCCTGAATTTGCCACTCATCCTGGCGCCGCCGTCGATTTCCCGATGGTCGAGAGCGCCTTCGATCGGGCGAGCGTCCCCACCGCAAGAATCTCTTTGGTCAGCAAGCCGTCCACGGTCATTGGCGCATCTGCCGGCGCCATCGGAACCGCGGTCGCCTGGCGCCGTCAATTCAAGCGCGTCAACCATGCAGGGTCCGCTGCTTCGGTTTCGGCGAAGCAAAGGACAGAAAAAGACTTCTTTTTGCGATCCGGCCCGGATGCTCTCTTGCGGGACCTAGAACAAGGCCCGCCTGGGAGGGCGACGCATAACAAGAGAGCGGCTGCCGAAACGACAGCCTGGCATACGCCACTCGAACGAGGTCGATGCCGGTAACAGCCATAGGGGAACCACGACAATGAAGACATTTCGAAATTGCCTGATGACCGCGGTCAGCGCGGGCCTGCTGGGCCTGGGGCTTGCCGCTCCCGCCAACGCCGGCGCCATTCGCCTCGGCATGACCACCTGGGTGGGCTACGGGCCGCTGTTCCTTGCCCGCGACCTTGGCTACTTCAAGGAAGCCGGCGTCGATGTCGACCTGAAAGTCATCGAAGAATCAGCGCTTTACATGGCGGCGGTGGCTGGCGGCGATCTCGACGGCGCCGCCTCCACCGTCGACGAGCTGATGAAGTACCGCTCTGACGAACTCTGCTTCAAATACGTGGTGGCGCTTGACGACAGCCATGGCGGCGACGGTGTCGTCACGCAGGCCGACGTCAAATCGCTCAAGGATTTGAAAGGCCAGCCCGTCGCCTTGAACGAGGGCTCTGTTTCCGAATTCTGGTTCAACGTGCTCCTGAAAAAGGAAGGCATGACCGAGGACGATGTCAGTGTCACCAACATGACCGCCGACGATGCGGCGACCGCCTTCATCGCCGGCCAGGTTCCCGCCGCCGTGACCTGGGAGCCGCACCTCACCGAAGTCCGCAAGGGCGGAAAGGGCAAGGTGCTGATCGATTCCACGACCACGCCTGGCCTGATCGTCGATGTGATCGCGCTCAAATGCGACCTGATCGAGAAGCACCCCGAGGATGTGAAGGCCCTCATCAAGGGCTATTACAAAGCGGTCGACTACATCAAGACCAACCCGGAAAAGGCCTATGAGATCATGGCCAAGGGCATTGGCGGCTATCTCGAGAAGCCCGAGGATTTCGCGGCCGGCGCCCAGGGCGTGCGCTACTATGACCGCGCCCGCAACCTGGAATTCTTCGGCACGCCGCAGAAGAGCGAAGCGTCCGACCTGGTGAACTTCGCGCAGGACATCTGGGGCAAGGCCGGCAAGCTCAAGATGACGATCGACTCGAAGACCATCCTCGACACCGATTTCATCAAGGAACAGTGAGCCTTCGGGATAGCCGGGATCGGCCCGCCCGGGCCGATCCCGGTTTCTCGAACGCCTGAGCTTCGCGCCTGGGTCGGTTCACCGTTTCACCGAAACGGCGAACCTTTCTATCTCTTGTTTTGACGTAATTCCGAACGGAAAACCGCCCTCACTTTTCCTGGAATTGCTCTAAAATCAACGGAGGCCATCTTATGGCACAAAGGCGGACGGCGTGGACACGCCTGACGACCCCATTCGCCAACATCTCCGCCAGCACGGCAACGACACTCGCGCTGGCGATGTGGGTGGTCGTTATCGGCGGTTGGGCGTTGCTGTCCTATGGCCGCGTCGTGCCGAACATGTTCCTGCCGACGCCTGGAACCGTGCTGCAGACGACCTATCGCATGTCGCTGGACGGCAGCCTTTTCTACCACACGCTCACCAGCGCCAAGGTGGTCATCCTGGGCTTCATCGTGTCCTCGGTGATCGCGGTGCCGCTGGGACTGTGGATGGGGACCTACCGGGCGGTGCAGGCACCGCTGGAGCCGCTGGTCAATTTCATCCGCTACCTGCCGGTGACCTCCTTCGTGCCGCTGTTCATCCTTTGGATCGGCATCGGCATCGAGCAGCGCATCGCGGTCATCTTCTTCGGCACCTTCTTCCAGCAGCTCGTGATGATCTCCGACTGCGCGCGCGGCGTGTCCAGGGATCTGGTCAACGCCTCCTACACTCTGGGCACCAAGCGCTCGGAGGCGGTGTGGCACGTCATTTTCCCTGCCGCGCTTCCCTCGATACTCGACACGCTTCGCGTCACCATGGGCTGGGCCTGGACATATCTCGTCGTGGCGGAGCTCGTCGCGGCATCGAGCGGCCTCGGCTATATCAGCCTCAAGGCGATGCGCGGCTTCCAGGTCGATGTGATCTTCATGGCGATCGCCGCGATCGGGCTTCTCGGCCTGATCACCGACACGGCATTCCGCATTCTCCGGGCAAGGGTCGCGCCATGGGCACCTTGATGTTGAACGCATCCTCGCAAACCGCAGCCGGATCAAGGGTAGTGATGACCGAAACCGTCAAGGCGAACATTCCGGCCGGCACGGCCCATGCGGCCGGCGATCCGCATTCGACCGGCACCACGATGGCCATCGAGGACGTGACGCTGCGCTATGGCGACGCCAACGGCGTGCTGGCGCTGGACGATGTGTCGCTGAAGGTGGCCAAGAACGAATTCTGCGTCATCGTCGGCCCTTCGGGATGCGGCAAATCCAGCCTGCTTTATCTCGCCGCCGGCCTCAATGACGCGACCTCGGGCACCATCAAGGTGGACGGCAGGGAAGTGATCGAACCCGGCCCCGACAGAGGGATGGTGTTCCAGAGCTACACCCTGTTTCCCTGGCTCACGGTGCGCGCCAACATCGAATATGGACCCAAGCGCAAGGGCCTGCCGGGGGAGCAGCGCAAGCAGATCGTCGACCAGTATCTCAACGAGGTCGGCCTCGCGCCCTTTGCCGACCACTATCCCGCGCAGCTGTCCGGCGGCATGAAGCAGCGCGTGGCGATCGCCCGCGCGCTCGCCAATGATCCGGCCGTCCTCTTGATGGACGAGCCGTTCGGCGCGCTCGACAGCCAGACGCGCGGCACCATGCAGAAGCTGCTTTTGCGCGTCTGGGAGCGGCAGCAGAAAACGGTGCTGTTCGTCACCCACGACATCGATGAGGCGCTGGTGCTTGGCGATCGCGTTCTGGTGATGACGGCCAGGCCCGGCAAGATCAAGGCCGAGATCAAGGTCGACATCCCGCGGCCGCGCTCGATGGACGTGATCCTCGAACCCGACTTCATCGCGCTCAAGCGCCGCATCCTCGGCCTCCTGCACGACGAGATCGACGAGGATCACTAAACCAATCTCGTCGCGGCAGGATTTCACCGTTCATTTCCGTGAAATCAGCGCAGCCGCTGGGGATTGACCAAAGCCTCTCAGCTTCGTCATCCACGGGCGGAGCGGACGCGGAGACCCGAGGATCCATTCCGTAACCTTGGCCGAGGCGCAGCGGAGCAGAATTCTTCACCGCGGCGGCGCCTCGGCGTCACGGAATAGATTCTAGGGTCTGCGCGCGTCGCTCCGCCCCTTGCTCCGCCCTAGAATGACGCTGTTTGGGGGACAAGCCAATTCCAGACGTTTGCGATGGTTCACCGAAACAGCGGCGACCTATTTGCCGAGGATCATCTCCGAAGCCTTCTGCCCGATCATCATGCTTGGCGCATTGGTGTTGCCGCCGATCAGCTTCGGCATGACCGAGGCATCGGCGATCCGGAGCCCGTCCACGCCGCGCACCTTGAGCGTCGCCGGATCGACGACAGTCATATCGTCGGTTCCCATCTTGCAGGTTCCGACGGGGTGATAAACCGTCAGCGCCTCGGCGCGCAGATAGGCGAGGATCTCGTCGTCGCTGCGGACATCCTTGCCCGGCAGCATCTCCTTGCCGCGCACCGCGTCGAACTCGGGCGAGGCAAAAATCTGGCGCGCGATCTTGATGCCTTCGACCAGCACCATTGCGTCGTCTTCATGCGTGAAGAAGCGGTGGTCGATCAGGACGTCGCGGCGGGAACTGTCGCGCGACAATTTGATCTCGCCCACGCTTTTCGGCCGGAGCACGCAGGTGTGAATGGCGTAGCCGTGGCCGTATTCGATCAGCCTGCCGCGATGGCTGCGATAGCCGGGCACGAAGTGGAACTGGATGTCGGGAAGGCCGTTCGCGAGCCTGGTCTTCGCGAAGCCGCCGGCTTCGACATAGTTGGTAGTGAGCATGCCCTTGCGGCGCGCGAAATACTGGAAGGGCGCCGCCGCGATACGCGGCAGGTTGGCGATCGACAAGCCGAGCGTCCTGGTGCTCCTGGAGCGCACCGTGATCATGCCGTCGACATGGTCCTGCAGGTTCTTGCCGACACCCGGCAGATCAAGAACCGGCGTGATGCCGATCTGCCGGAGCTCGGCTGCGGGGCCGATGCCGGACGCCATCAGGATCTTGGGCGAATTGATGGCGCCGGCCGAGAGCACGATCTCGCGGTTTGCGGAGAGCGTCTTCTGCTGGCCCTCGTGCCGCACGCGCATTGCCGTGGCGCGGCCTTCGGCAATGACGAGGTCGATCACCTCGCATTGGCTGAGCAGCGTCAGGTTCCTGCGGTCGAGCACTGGGCGCATGAAGGCACTGAAGCTGCTGAAGCGCTGACCCCTATCTTGCGTGACGTTGTAGATGCCGAGGCCGAACTGGCTTTCGGCATTGAAGTCCGCGTTGGCGGGCAGGCCGGCGTTCCTGCCGGCCTTGACGAACATGCTGGAAAGCACGTTCGGATGACGCGGATTGTCGACCAGCAATTCGCCGTCGTCGCCATGATAGCGCGGGTCCTGTCCGAGCAAATTGCGCTCCAGTTTCCTGAACACCGGCAGCACGTCGCGATAGGCCCAGCCGGCGCAGCCGAGTCCTGCCCATTCGTCATAGTCATCGGCCGCGCCGCGAATATAGACCATCGAGTTGATCGAGCTCGATCCACCCAGCGCCTTGCCGCGATTGACCGGAATGCGGCGGTTGTTGAGCTCAGGCTGCGGGACCCCGACGAAACAATAGTCGTAGGCCGGGTTGCCGTAGAGCGAGAGGATGCCCGCCGGCACCTTGACCCGCAGGCTGTTGTCGCTGCCGCCGGCCTCGATCAGGCACACTTTGACCGACGGATCGGCGCTCAGCCGATTGGCGACCACGCAACCGGCCGAACCCGCGCCGACGACGATGTAGTCAAATTCAGCCGCTTCCATCCAACCCCCAAGACGCGGCCTCAAGCCGCCGGTTCGTCCCAGACCGATCTGCCGCCGACGATCGTTTTCAGCACCTTGATGTCCGCGATTCTGTCCGGCTCGACCTGCAGCGGATCATCGGAAAGGACGATGAAGTCGGCGAGCTTTCCCGCCGCCAAACTGCCCTCGTCGTTTTCCCGGTGGCAGGCAAAGGCCGCCCCCAGCGTATAGGCATGAACCGCCTGCGCGACGCTGATCCTCTGCTCAGGGACCCAGCCGGCTTCCGGCTGGTGATCCCAGCTCTGGCGCAACACTGCATTGCGAATGCCGATGAGTGGATTGAGGTCGACGATGGGCCAATCGGTTCCGAACGCGACGGCGCCCGCGGCCTCGAGGATGGAGCGAACCGGAAAGGCCCGCGGAAGAGATCCGGAGCCGACACGCATTTCCCAAAGCCCTTCCATCCCGAGCCATTGGTCTCGTGGATAGATCATGGCGGGCTGGAAGCTGGCTATCGCTCCTATCTCGCCAAAACGCTCGATGTCGCGCGCGGTGGGTATTTCGCAATGCTCTACCCGCGGCCGGCGCTGCCGCGAGCGTTCCCCGTCCGCGGCATAGGCGTCGAGGGCCATTTCGATGGCGCCCGTCCCGATCGCGTGTGTCCAGACCTGAAATCCTTCCTGCTGCGCACGGCTGACGGCCGCGTTGTAGGCCGATACCTTCCAAAGGCATGTTCCGGTTTCGCCCGGTTTGTCGGCATAGCCCTGGGGCATGAAGCCGGTGTGGGATTCCAGCACGCCGTCCAGGAAGAATTTGATGACACGCCCATCGAGAAAGTCAGGGTCGAGGTCACCCCTCCATCCCGATACGCGCGCAATCACCTCGTCGAGGTTCGAATCCGGATTTGCAATGCTCGAAAGCGTGAACCGCAGGCTTAGCTCGCCATTCGCGAATATTTCAGCCAGCAAGGGGACCGCTTCGTCGTCCATCCCGGCGCTTTGAACCCGCGACAGTCCCAAACGGCTTGCTTCTTTGATGGCGGAGAGCAGCGCCGCTCGCATATCGGATTTCGAAGATTGGGGGACCAAAGTTTCAAACTGGGACCACGCTTTCTCCTTCAACCACCCGGTCGGCTCGCCGCTCGCGTCTCTCACGATCTTGCCACCTTCGGGGTCGGGCGTGTCCCGTGTGATGCCGGCAAGTTCCAGCGCCTTGCTGTTCACCCAGGCCGCGTGCGCCATGCCGGAGCGGAAGAAAACGGGGCGATCGGCAACAACCTGATCGAGAAGCGATTTGTGGAAGCCGCCTTCGGGGAGATCGGGGTAGCCGTAACTGAATTCGCTGCCCACGATCCATGCGCGGTCGGGATGGGTTTGCGAATAGGCCTTCAACCGGGCGAGGACGTCGCCAAAGGTGTTTGCCTCGCGCAACCGTACTTCATCGAGATATTTGCTCCCCCAGGCAAAATGGACATGGGAGTCGATGAAGGCCGGCATTGCGAACCGACCCTGGAGATCAATGATTTCGGCATTCGCGGAGGCCTGCGCCCTGACGGAGGACCAAGAGCCGACAGCAACGACGCGGTCGCCGCGAACCAGCATCGCCTCAGCGGTGGGATTCGCCGCATCGACCGTGTATAGCGCGCCGTTTGTATAAAGGGTCTCTCGCGCCATTTCACTCTCAGCGGTCGTCGCTCTGATGCGGGTGACGCAGGGAACCACCAAATCCAAGGCGCAAGAATTATTTTTTCCAGCACCCTTGCTTAGGGTCCGCCTAAGCTTTTCCCGATGTCCGGAGCCGGGAATTGGATGCCCCTCGGTGATCCCCTTCCAGCGTTTAGGGATAAGCTAAGCACTGACACATGAAATCATAATTTTCGCTCCGCCAGCCCGTCACTAAAAGCAAACCGGACCTCCATCGCAGCGGCGAAAGCCCTATCGAAAGAGACGTGGATATGTCGGTTGAGAAGGTAGACACGCTCGTCGTCGGTGGCGGCCAGGCCGGGGTGGCGATGAGCGAGCACCTGAGCAAATGCGGGGTGCCTCATCTTGTCCTCGAACGCGGCCGGATCGCCGAACGCTGGCGCTCGCAGCGGTGGGACTCCCTGGTCGCCAACGGTCCGGCCTGGCATGACCGGTTTCCGGGCATGGAGTTTCCCGTGACTGGCCCCGATGGCTTTCCTTCCAAGGAGGAGGTCGCCGACTATTTCGTCGCCTATGCAAAGCAGATCAACGCGCCGATTCGCTGTGGCGTGGAGGTCAAGCTCGTGCAGAGAAATGTCGGCCGTCCGGGATTTCGCGTCGAGACGTCGGATGGCGTGATCGAAGCCAACAGCATTGTTGCCGCGACCGGACCTTTCCAGGTCCCCGTCATCCCGCCCGTCGTTCCTGCGGATGCCGGCATCCTGCAAATCCACTCCAGCGCCTACCGCAACCCGGCGCAGCTGCCAAAGGGTGCGGTGCTGGTGGTCGGCGCGGGATCCTCAGGCGTGCAGATTGCCGACGAGCTGCAGCGCTCAGGCAGGCGCGTCTATCTCTCGGTCGGTCCGCACGATCGCCCGCCGCGCGCCTATCGCGGCCGCGACTTCTGCTGGTGGCTGGGCGTTCTCGGCAAATGGGACCTGGAGACCCCGGGACCCGGCACGGAACATGTCACGATCGCGGTCAGCGGCGCTCGCGGCGGCGAGACGATTGATTTCCGCCGCCTGGCCGCGCAGGGGCTTACGCTTGTCGGCATGACAAAGACATACCAGGACGGCGTGATGACTTTCGCGCCGGACCTTGCAAAGAACATTGCCCGCGGCGACGCCAATCTGATGTCGCTGCTGGACGAAGCCGATGCCTATGTTGCCCGCAACGGTCTCGACCTTCCGGAAGAACCCGCTTTGCGCAAGATCGACCCCGATCCGGACTGCGTGACCAATCCGATCCGCGAACTCGACCTGGCCGAGGCCGGGGTCGCGACGATCATCTGGGCAACGGGCTTTGCCGTCGATTACAGCTGGCTGAAGGTCGACGCTTTCGACGAGAAGGGCCGGCCAAGGCATCAGCGAGGCGTCTCGGTCGAGCCCGGGATCTACTTCCTGGGACTGCCCTGGCAGTCGCGAAGAGGGTCGAGCTTCATATGGGGCGTCTGGCACGATGCCAAGCATGTGGCCGACCGTATTTCGACGCAGCGCAAATATCTGGCCTATCACGCCGCCGCGACCCGCGAGCCCGTGGACGCCTGACCAAAGCTGCGAGCCCGACCCTTATGGAGACCAAGATGGCGCATACGCGAATTCGCAAATTCAATACCAAGGACACCTATCCCGAGCAGAAGCTCGACAATGATCTCTGCCAGGCGGTCGTCACGCGTGGCGGCCGGACCGTCTATCTGCGTGGGCAGTGCCCGCAGGACCTCGATACGGCGAAGAACATCGACAGCCACGATCCGGTCGAACAGACCCACAAGGTCATGCAGAACATCAGGCAGCTCATCGAGGAATGCGGCGGCACGATGGAGCATCTGGTGAAGGTGGTTATCTACATCACCGACGTCCGCCATCGCGAAGCCGTCTACCGGACGATGGGCGAGTACATCAAGGGCGTCCATCCGGTTTCCACCGGGCTGGTCGTGTCGGCCCTGGCGCGGCCGGAATGGCTGGTCGAGATCGACGGCACCGCCGTCATCCCGGACTGAACGCCATGACCTTCTCCATCGTCGCGCGTTGCAGGCGTACAGGCATGTTCGGCGTCGCGGTGTCATCGTCGTCTCCCGCGGTCGCGGCGCGTTGCGCCTACGCGCAGGCCGGCGTCGGCGCGGTCGCCAGCCAGAACGTCACCGACCCGACTCTCGGGCCACGGGCGCTTGAGTTGATGGCGCGCGGCGCCTCGGCCACGGAGGCCGTCGCCATCCTGAAGCGCACGGACGCTTTTATCGAATACCGGCAGATACTGGCTGTCGACGCCGCGGGGGTCAGCGCGATCCACTCCGGGCCGAAAGCGCTCGGCATCTGGGCCGAGGCGCGCGGCGAAGACGTGGCCTGCGGCGGCAACCTGCTTGCAAACGACGGCATCCCGCGCGCCATGGTCGACGCCTTCCTTGCCTCCGAAGGCGATCTCGGCGATCGGCTGATCGCCACGATGCGCGCCGCGCTCAAAGCAGGCGGCGAAGCGGGGCCTGTCCGCTCCGCCGGCATGAAGCTGGTGCGCGATGTTTCCTGGCCCGTCGCCGACCTGCGTTGTGACTGGACCGAGGACTGCCCGATCGAGCAGCTGGCGGGGCTGTGGGACATCTACAAGCCCCAGCTCGATGCCTACGTGACCCGCGCCCTCAACCCGTCCGGCGCGCCGAGCTATGGCGTTCCCGGTGACGAATAGCCCGACCAGTCTTCTGGAGCCAGCATGAGCGAACTCAGCCATAAGGAATGGATCGGCAAGGCGTCGGCGATCCGTTTTCGCGACAAAGCCTTCATCGACGGCAAGGCCGTGCCGGCCCGCTCCGGCCGAACCTTTGCCAGCATCAATCCGGCTACGGGAGCGACGCTCGCCGAGGTCGCTTCCTGCGGAGAAGAAGACATCGATCTGGCCGTCGCCGCGGCCCGGCGCAGCTTCGAGGCCGGTGTGTGGTCGCGAACGGGCCCCGCGCATCGCAAGCAGGTGCTGCTCAGGCTGGCGGAGCTGCTGCGCGAGAACCTGCCGGAGCTGGCGCTGCTGGAATCGCTGGATATGGGCAAGCTGGTCAAGGACGCGGCCACCATCGACGTGCCGGGCTCGGCGGCGATCTTCCAGTGGTATGCCGAAGCGATCGACAAGGTCTATGACGAGGTGGCGCCGACCGGCCATGGCGACTTGGCACTGGTGCGACGCGAGCCGCTTGGCGTCGTGGGTGCCGTGGTGCCGTGGAATTTCCCCCTCGACATGGCGACCTGGAAATGCGCGCCGGCGCTGGCGGCCGGCAATTCGGTGGTGCTGAAACCGGCCGAGCAATCGCCTTTCTCGGCGCTCAGGCTGGCGGAGCTCGCCATGCAGGCGGGCTTGCCCGCCGGTGTGCTCAATGTGGTGCCCGGCCTCGGCGAGACCGCCGGCCAGGCGCTTGGCCGCCATATGGACGTCGATTGCCTCGCCTTCACCGGGTCGACCGCCGTGGGCAAGCTGTTCCTGCAATATTCCGGCCAGTCGAACATGAAGCAGGTCTGGCTGGAGACCGGCGGCAAGAGCCCCAATCTGGTGTTCGCCGATTGCGCGGACCTCGACGCGGCGGCCGACATGGCCGCCTTCGGCATCTTCTTCAACCAGGGCCAGGTGTGCTCGGCCAATTCCCGGCTTCTGGTGGAGCGCGGCATCAAGGATGCGCTGGTCGAGAAGCTGGCCGAGCGTGCGGCGGCGACCCAGCCCGGCGACCCGCTCGATCCGGCATCCAGGATGGGGGCGATGGTCGACGCGCGGCACGCCGCGACAGTCATGCGCTTCATCGATGGCGGCAGGAAGTCGGCCCGGTTGGTTACGGGCGGCGGTCGGATCTCGGTCGACGGGCGCGGCAGCTTCGTGCAACCCACCATCTTCGACAATGTTGCGCCCGAGGATCCGCTTGCCCGCGACGAGATATTCGGTCCGGTGCTGTCTGTCATCGCTTTCGACACCGAAGACGAGGCGCTCCGGATTGCCAACGACAGCGTCTACGGGCTGGCGGCATCGCTTTGGACCGACAGCCTGTCGCGGGCACACCGCATCGCGGAAAAACTGCGCGTGGGCACGGTCTCCGTGAACACCGTCGACGCGCTGAGCCCGATGACGCCCTTCGGCGGCTTCAAGCAGTCCGGCTTCGGGCGCGACCTGTCGCTGCATGCGCTCGACAAATACACCGCGTTGAAGACCACCTGGATCAAGTACTGAGGACCGTGACCTTGATCACCGGGTGCAAACCGGCAACATAGGACCATGCCGCTCCGCTTCACACTCAGACAACTCGAGTACTTCGTCGCCGTCGGCGAGGCGGGTTCGATTGCCAAGGCGGCCGAGCAGGTCAATGTCTCGCCGCCCTCGATCTCGGCCTCGATCGCCCAGCTCGAAGCGGAGTTCGGCGTGCAGCTCTTCGTGCGCAAGCACTCGCACGCGCTGGCGCTGACGGCAGGCGGGCGCCTGTTCCTCAAGGAAGCCGCGCGGCTGCTCAACGACGCGGATGCGCTGCACGACATTGCCGGCGATATCGCCGAAAAGGTGCGCGGCCCGCTGGCGATCGGCTGCCTGCTGACCTTTGCGCAGATCGTGCTGCCGGCGCTGCGCCGGAAATTCGAGGACGCCTATCCGGATGTGCGCGTCAGGCAGTTCGAGCGCAACCAGGGGCAGTTGTTCGAGATGCTGCAGCGTGGCGAAATAGACGCAGCACTGACTTACGATCTCGAATTGTCGCAGGACATGACGTTCGAGCCGCTGATGCAGCTGCCGGCCTATGTCATGCTGCCGGCCGCGCATCGCCTGGCCGCGAGGGCGGGCATCACGCCCGAGGAACTGGTCGACGAGCCGATGGTGCTGCTCGATCTGCCCTATAGCCGCGAATACTTCCTTTCGGCGTTCCAGGGCCTGCGGCCCAGGATCGTCGAGCGCACTGGCGATATCGCCGTGATGCGTTCGATGGTGGCCAATGGCTTCGGCTACGGCATCGCCAATATGCGGCCGCTCAACACCATGTCGCCGGACGGCAAGCTGCTGGTCTTCGTGCCCTTGCTGGGCGACCTCCGGCCGCTGACCATGGGAATCGCGCTGCCGAACGCCGAGCACCGCACGCTGACGGTGCAGGCCTTCATCGACCACTGCCGCCGCTTCGTGGTCGAGCAGGGCGTCTTCGGCACCGAACGCATCGTCAAGTGAGCGATATCACGGCCAGCCGTCGGCGAGCCGTGACAGCAGCCTCTCCAGCATCTCGTCGCAACGCCGCAGCTGTTCGACGCTGACGAACTCGTCCGGCTTGTGCCCCTGCGCCATCGAGCCCGGTCCGCAGACGACGGCGGGCGTGCCGAGATCGCGGCTGAACAAGCCGCCTTCCGTGCCGAAAGCGACCTTCATGGTGCTATTGGCGCCGGTCAGCGATTTGACGAAGGCGACGGCTTCCGAAGCGGCCGGCGTGTCGAGACCCGGATAGGTGTTGGTGATCTCGATGTCGATCGCCGCTTCGGGCGCGATCGAAGCGGCGTCGGCGGCAATGCGCGCCGCAGCACTGCGCAGCCTGTCGAGAATGCCGGCGGCATCGTCGGCGGCGACGTTGCGGATCTCGAAATCGACCTGGCAAAGGTTGGGCACGATGTTGAGCGCCACGCCGGCATTGATCTTGCCGACATGCACGGTCGTGTAGGGAATGTCGTAGTCGCCGTCGCGAGCGCCGTCGCGGGCCAGCCGATCCTGTTCGTCGCGCAAGGCCCGCACGAAATCACAACCGAGATGGATGGCGTTGAGCGCCAGCGGGGCGAGCGCCGAATGGCCTTCACGTCCCTTGCAGAGAGCGCGCGCCGCAAGCTTGCCCTTGTGCCCGGTCGCCACCTGCATGCTGGTCGGCTCGCCGACGATGCACAGCAGCGGCCGTTGGGGCGCTGCACTCAGCATTTCGATCAGGTCGCGCACGCCGAGACATCCGACTTCCTCGTCGTAGGAGAGCGCCAGATGCAAGGGCGTGCGCAGCGCCATCTTCCGGGCCTTGAGACAGGCCGCGAGAGCCGAGGCCACGAAACCCTTCATGTCCGCCGCGCCGCGCCCGAAAAGCTTGCCGGCGCGCTCGGTCATCGCGAATGGCGGCAGGGTCCAGTTCTGGCCGTCGACGGGAACGACGTCGGTATGGCCGGACAGCATGATGCCGGGCTTGTCGGCCGGTCCAATGGTGGCAAAGAGATTGGCCTTGTGGCCGTCCGCGCTGTGGATGATCTGGCTGGCGATGCCGCTCGCTCCGAGCAGCTCCGCCGCATAGCCGATGAGGTCGAGGTTCGAGTCGCGGCTCACTGTCGGGAAGGCGATCAGCTTTTCGAGGATCCTGGTGCTGTCCATATCTCTTGTTCCGTTGCCGCAGCCGGCTGTTTACATCGCGCCATAGCGGTCCTGAAGTCGCATTTGGCTCAGCCCCGATTCATCGCAGGCTAATCCATTGCAAGGGCGATTAGGCGCGTCCTAATCCGCGCAGAAGAAATCCATAGTTTTCCCGCGCCGGCGCCAACTTATGAGTAGTCTCGGCAACTGCGGCAGCGCCAAGCCGACAGGAAGGAAGCACCATGCGCGACCCACGCTACGACATTCTGTTCGAGCCGATGAAGATCGGTCCGGTGACGGCCAAGAACCGTTTCTACCAGGTTCCCCATTGCAATGGCGGCGGCTATCGCGATCCTTCCGCCGCTGCCGAGATGCGCCGGATGAAATCCGAAGGTGGCTGGGGTGTCATCTTCACCGAGCAGACGGAGATGCACCACACCTCCGAGATCACGCCCTTCATCGAGCTCAGGCTCTGGGACGACGCCGATATTCCGGCCTTGGCCAAGATGGCCAAGGCGATGCACGAATATGGCGCGCTGGCCGGCGTCCAACTCGCCTATTCCGGCATCAACGGCCCCAATCTCTACACCAAGGAGGTCCCGCGCGGGCCGTCGGCCTTGCCGATCCGCACCTTCACCAACGATCCGGTGCAGGCGCGCGCGATGGACAGACAGGATATTCGCGACCTGCGCCGCTGGCACCGCAACGCCTTCAAGCGTGCGAAGCAGGCGGGCTTCGACCTGGTGTGCCTCTACGGCGCGCACGGCTTCGGCATCATCCAGCACTTCCTGTCCACCGCCACCAACCAGCGCAGCGACGAATATGGCGGCTCGCTGGAGAACCGCTCGCGGCTGATGCGCGAACTGATCGAGGAAGGGCGCGACGCGATCGGCGACACGTGCGGCCTGACGCTCAGGCTGTCGCTGGACGAGATGATCGGCGAGCTTGGCTTTGCCAATTCGGAAGTCCGCGACATGATCGAGATGCATGCCGAGCTGCCTGATCTCTGGGATCTCGCCCACGGCGCCTGGGAGGATTGCTCGGGACCGTCGCGCTTCAAGGTAGAGGCGGCGCAGGAAAGCCTCGTCTCCGGCATCAAGAAGCTGACCTCAAGGCCGGTCGTCGGCGTCGGCCGCTTCACCTCGCCGGATGTCATGGTCAGGATGATCAAGTCGGGCACGCTCGACTTCATCGGCTGCGCCCGCCCGTCGATCGCCGATCCCTTCCTGCCGAGGAAGGTCGAGCAAGGCCGCATCGAGGATATCCGCGAATGCATCGGCTGCAACATCTGCATCACCGGCGACATGACGATGTCGATCTCGCGCTGCACCCAGAACCCGACCTTCATGGAGGAATGGCGCAAGGGCTGGCATCCGGAGCGCATGCAGGCCAAGGGCGACAGCGACAGCGTGCTGATCGTCGGCGCCGGGCCCGCCGGGTTGGAGGCCGCCCGCGCGCTCGGCCTGCGCGGCTACCAGGTGGCCATTGCCGAAGCCGGCACCGAGCTCGGTGGCCGCGTGGCGCGCGAGTGCCTGCTGCCGGGCCTGTCGGCCTGGGGCCGGGTGCGCGACTACCGGCAGTACCAGCTCAGCCAGATGCCGAATGTCGACATCTATTTCGAGAGCCGGCTGTCGGCGGACGACATCCTGTCCTTCGGCTTCCAGAACGTAGCCATCGCCACCGGATCGACCTGGCGTCGCGACGGCGTGGCACGCGCCCATGTCGTGCCGATGCCGATCGACGCCGCAATGCCGGTCTACACGCCCGACGATCTGATGGGCGGCAAGGTGCCCTCCGGCAACGTCGTGCTGTTCGACGACGACCACTATTACATGGGCGGCGTGCTGGCCGAGCTGATGGCGCGCCAGGGCGCGAAAGTGACCCTGGTAACCCCTTCGGCCTATGTCTCGGACTGGACCCGCAACACGTTGGAGCAGGGGGCCATCCACCGCCGCCTGGCGGAGTTGGGGGTCGATATCGTCCTCAACAGGACCGTCACGAGCATCGTTTCGGGCGGCCTCGCGACGGCCTGCGTCTATACCGGCGCGAAAGTGGACATGGCCGCCGATGCCGTCGTCCTGGTGACGTCGCGCAATCAGGACGACGCCGTCTGGCACGCGCTGAAAGCCCGGGAAAACGAGTGGGCCAACAATGGCATCCGTTCCGTCAAGGTCATCGGCGATGCGGAAGCGCCGGGGCCGATCGCCTGGGCTACCTATGCCGGCCATCGCTTCGCCCGCGAGCTGGACGAAGCCGATATCGGTGACGCGCTGCCTTTCCGGCGTGAGGTGACGGCGCTGGCGGACGGCTAGCGCCGCTCAATTGGGACCCTTCGAGGCGATCGACCGGCGCGGTAGCGCTTTGCTAGATCCGCGCGGCTTCCGTCGGCAGATCGTGCCGAGGCTGAAATGGCTCTGGTCATCCAAGGAAATCCGATATCATCGGCTCCGTTTTGGGACTTCCTTGACCTTTGATATTATTATAATAGCTTCATATCGAAGGGTGATGATGACGGCGAGCAATGCGGTGTAACTTATCGGATCGGGTCGCCTTGGTTACCGGGGCGGCGGGCGCAATCGGAAGTGCCATCGCCAAACGGCTTTCGGATAACGGGGCCGCGGTTGTCGTCGCGGACATCGACATGGCAGGCGCCGAGCGCGTCGCGGCCGGACTGTGCAATGCGAGGGCCTGCGCGCTCGATATTCGCGACGGCCAATCGGTCGATGCCGCGATTGCCAGGGTTTGCGAGCAGTACGGACGGCTCGACATCCTGGTCAACAATGCCGGCGTCAATACCTTGGCGCACCGCGTCACCATAGACGAATTTCCTGCCGAGGAGTGGGATCGCATCACCGGCATCGACCTCGACGGCCTCTACATCATGAGCCGCGCCGCATTGGCGCCGATGCTTGCGGCCGGGAGGGGTGGACGTATCGTCAACATCGCTTCGGTCGTCGGCCTTGCCGCGATGCGCCTGCAAAGCCCGTTCGTCGCCGCCAAGGCCGCCATCGTGCATCTGACGCGGTCGATGGCGATCGAACTGGGCGCCAAGGGGATCCTTACCAATGCGGTCGCGCCCGGCTCGGTGATGACTGCGCTGACCGCCAAGCTGTTCTACGGCGACGACGGCAAGTTCGCCGGTCGCACCCAGGAGTTCCTCGCCCATGTGCCGCTCGGCCGGCCGGCGCAGCCGGGGGAGATCGCCGAGGCGGTGCTGTTCCTGGCTTCTCCGGCCGCCAGCTACATCAACGGCCAGGTGCTGGCCGTCGATGGCGGCTGGACCGCGGGATACATGATGTGAGCGCCGCCATGGAAATCGATCTTGCCGGCGCCACGATCGCGCTGGACGGCGAAACCAATGCGATCGTCGACGCGGTGCTCGCCGCATTGCGCGCCAATGGCGGTCGTATCGTCGAGGGCGTCCCGACGCGCGCCGCCGCCGATATCCTGCTGATCTCGTGTGCGCTACGCCCGGGAACGAAAGCCGAAGATCCGCGCTCCTGGTATGCCGACGCGCGCAAGGCCGCCATGGCGATGACCGAGCGCGGCGGCCGCATCGTCTTCCTGATCTCGGCGGTCGCCGGCATGCCGATGCGTCGCCATCCGCGCTTTTCCATGGAGAACGCGTCGATCCTTGCCGGGATGCGTGCCCTGGCCATGGAATTCGGGCCGAAAATCCTGGTCAATGCGGTTGGCTTCGGCGCGGTCGAGGACCACGCCTTCGTTTCGGGCGACAAGGCGATGCTCAGCCACACGCCGGTCGGCCGCGCCGGCAGCATCGAGGAAGCGGTCGTCGCGGTGCTGTTCTTCTGCGATCCGTTGAACAGCTACACCACCGGGCAGATGCTGGGCGTCGACGGCGGCTGGGCGGCGGGCTATGGGCGCAACTTCTGAGGCGCTGACACTGAGGGCAGGGGCGCTGGATGTCGAACTGGCACCGGCAATCGGCGGCAGCGTCAGCGCGATGCGCTGGCGCGGCGTTGATCTCATGCGCCGGCTTTCGGATGACGATCGCGATGCGGGCAACGTGCTGGGCGTCGCCATGTTCCCGATGGTGCCCTACGCCAACCGCATCGCCGGGAACGAATTCGACTTCGGGGCAAGGCGCTGGCGGGTTCTGCCCAACAATCCGCCTGAGACATTCAACGTGCATGGCAGCGGCTGGAAACAGCCGTGGACCGTCACCGGAAGCGGTGCCGCCGCGGCCACGCTGGTGCTTGAGGTCGCCGCCGGCGCGGAACCCTATTCCTATCGCGCCGAGCAGGCCTTCGTCGTCTCGGAGGAGGGTCTCGGCGTGACCATGACGCTGACCAACACCGGGCCGGTTCCCATGCCGTTCGGCTTTGGCCTGCATCCCTGGTTCGATCGAGATCGCGGCGTGACGCTGCAATTCAGCGCCGGGCGCTTCCATCTCGAAGAGCCCGAAGGCATTTCGGGCGATCCGATCACGCTGCCGCCCGAACTGGATTTCGCGAAGGGCGGGCCGCTGCCCGACGGTTGGCGCAACAATGACTACGGCGGCTGGACCGGCGAAGCGATCATCCGCTTTCCGTCGCGCGGCGCCGGATTGCGGATCGCCGCCGATCCCGTCTTCAAGCATCTGATGCTCTATGCCAACCCGACCAAGCCCTATTTCTGCCTGGAACCGCAGACGAATGCCTCAGGCGCTTTCGGCCGTGGCCGATGGAGCGATCCGGATGAAGGCGTGATCGTGCTTGGGCGCGGCGAAAGCGCGGCGGGCGCAGTCTCGTTCATGCCGTTCGCGCTTCCACCCGGGGCAGCTTAGAGCAGCCGGGCCAGGAGACCGCCATCCACCTGCATAGCGCTGCCGGTGACGAAGGACGAGGCGTCCGAGATCAGGAAGCCGATGGCGCTGGCGATCTCGGAGGGGTTGGCGATGCGGGCGATCCTGTTGGGTTCGAAAGAGAGGCCCAGCGCTTCCGCGCCGCCGGCCGCCTCCAGCCCGTCCAGTGTCATTCGGGTGGCGACCGAGCCGACAAGCACCGCGTTGACGCGGATGCGGTCGACGGCATAGTCGAGCGCCATCTGTCGCGACAATCCAACGACCGCCGCCTTTGTCGCCGCATAGGCTGGCACGCCGGGAACCGTGGCATCGGCGTGCACCGAGGCGATGTTGACGATCGAGCCGCCGCCAGCCGCGCGCAGCAGCGGCAAGGTCGCGCGGCAGACACGGAAGATGGCGGTCAGGTTGACGGCAATGGTCCTGTCCCAGTCTTCGTCGGAAAGCTCCTCGAGCCGCTTGCCGGTCGGATAGATGCCGGCGCAGTTGACAACGGCGTCAAGCCCGCCGAACCGCTCCGTCGCCTCCGCCACGGCCGCTCGCACCTCGATTTCGCGGGCGAGATCCGTCTTGCGAAAGATCAATTTGTCGCCGGCGTAACGGCCGGCAAGCGCCTTGCCCTCCTCGGCATCCAGCCCGGCGCCGAACACGGCCGCGCCCTGAGCGACGAGATGCTCGGCCGTCGCCCTGCCGATGCCGGTGGCCGCGCCGGTAACCAGAACGCGTTTGCCGGCGAACATCATGGCAATACCTGCACCTGCGAAGCGTGGCGTTCTGCTTGCGCCGTGGTCACCGAACGCAGCACGCGATCCTCGCCGCCTTCGCCGCGCCTGAATTCGTCGACGATGCTGCCATCGGCAACGACGAGGCAACGGTCGCAAAGACCGATCAGCTCCTCGAGCTCGGAGGCCACGATCAGCAGGCCCACGCCCTTTTCGGCAAGATCGACCACGAGCCGGTAGATTTCGTGCCGGGTTGCCGCGTCGACGCCCTTGGTCGGCTCGTCGAGCAGCAGCACTTTCGGTGCGCGCATCAGCACGCGGGCGAACAGAAGTTTTTGCTGGTTGCCGCCCGAAAGATGGCTGACCGAAGCCTGCGGCGACGATGCCTTGACGTTGAGCGCGCGCATGGCGGCCAGGATGGAGCTTCGTTCAAGCCCGCCGCGCACGACGCCGCGCCGCGACAAGGGGGCGAGATTGCCGATGGTGATGTTGGCGCCGACCGGCAGATTGAACAGCAGGCCGTCGCGCTTGCGGTCCTCGGTCAGAAGCGCAATGCCGGCGGCACGGGCGTCGCCTGGCGATCTGATCGGCAGGGACTCGCCGGCGACGCGGATTTCGCCCGTGGCCGGGACGCGGCCGTAGATGCCGTGCAGTATCTCGCTGCGGCCGGAGCCAAGCAGGCCTGCAAGCCCGACGATCTCGCCAGCGGCCACCGACAGATTGATGTCCTTGGCGCCGTGGACGGCGCCGCTGTGGCCGGCGACGGTCAGATCGCGAACCTCCAGCGCGGTTGGGGCTCCGGCAGGGGCCGCATGCTCGGGAAACAGCCGCTGCAATCGTTGTCCCGACATCGAGAAGATGAAGGTCTCGGCGTCGAAATCCTCCCTCGCGATGCGCACCGCCACCTGTCCGTCGCGCAGCACCGTGGCGCGGTCACAGATGGCCAGCACTTCCGGCAGCCGATGGGTGATGTAGATCATCGCCACACCTTGCGCCTTGAGGCGTCGCAGCACGCTGAAGAGCGCATCGACCTCGGTGCCGGAAAGCGAGGCGGTCGGCTCGTCCAGCATGAGCACGCGCGGCTTCATGACGATGGCGCGGGCAATCATCACCAGATGTCGCTGCGCCGAAGTCAGCGATGCGACATAGGCCCTGGGATCGATGCCGATGCCAAGCTCGGCAAAAATCTCGCCCGCCTTCTGTTCCAGTTTCCGCTGGTGGACCATGAAGCCGTCGCCCAGCCCCGTGCGGCCGGCAAAGACATTCTCGGCGACCGAGAGCTGCTCGAGCACTTCGATCTCCTGCGGCACATAGCCGACACCGTTCGACCGCGCGTCGGCGGGCGAAGCGAAGCTGACGGGCCTGCCGTCGAGCTTGATGGTGCCAGCATAAGAGCCGGCCGGATGCACGCCGTTGAGGATCTTGACGAGCGTCGACTTGCCGGCGCCGTTCTGGCCAAGCAGAGCGTGAATCTCGCCCGGAATCACGTCGAAATCCACGCCGCGCAGCGCCTGCACGCCGCCGAAGCTCTTGGCGATTGCGGTGGCCGACAATAGCGGTTCTTGGGCGGCGTTGGGCAAGGCGATCCTCTCGGCGGATGCCGGGTCCGGGCAAGCCGCGGACCCGGCGGTGGGCGTTACTGGCCGGCGTTGTCCAGCATCTTGTAATAGGGGTCGAGGTCGGCGGCGGTGATCACCTTGGCCGGCAGCGGGTTGCTGTAGGGGACGGCCTTGCCCTGGGCGAGATCGCCGAGCAGTTCGGCAACCTTGGCGCTCTCTTCATAGAGCGGCTGCGCGACGATGCCGTAGGCGGCGCCCGATTTCACCAGGTCGAGATTCTGCCTGATATAGTCCATGCCGATGATGACGACGTCGCGTCCAGCCTTGCGGGCCGCGCCCGACCAGGTCTGGATGCTGTTGCCGGTGGTGCCGAAGGCCGCGGTCACGTCCGGATTGCCTTGCAGGATCGCCACCGCCTTGGCCTCGGCCGCCGATGGTTCGAAGCCTTCCATCTGGGTGTCAAGCACCTTGATGTTGGGGTACTTCTCGGCGATGGTCTTGCGGAAAGCGGCCGACATGGCGTTCTCGGTATCGTTGGACGCACCCTGGGTGAGCGCCACTGTGCCCTTGCCGCCGAGCTTTTCGCCGATTGCGACGGCGGCGTTCTGGCCGGCGCCGGCAATATCCTCGCCTGTCGCTGCCTTCAGCCCCTGGACCGTGCCTTCCGGCGGCAGCACATGCCAGGTCACGATCGGGAATCCCTCCTTGGCCAGCTTGGAAATGTAGGAGTAGATCGCCGGATCGGGACCATAGACGCCGATCGCGTCGTATTTGGTGCGGGCCAGGGCGGCTTCGGCCAGCGGCAGCGTTGCTGGAATGTCCCAATTCGTCGCGCTCGGGTCGCCGACGACTTCGCAGATGTAGCCGAGCTCCTTGCATTTGTTGAGGAAACCCGCCTGCATCAGCCGGTGCACAGGGTGATCCTTCATCGCCTGCACCCAGAGCAGGTGGATGTCGGCCGCCTGGGCGAGGCTCGCCGAACCCAGCGACGTGGCAGCCGCCACGGCCGCGAAAGCAGTGCGGATCAGTCCTTTTCTCAAATCGATTTTCATGTCCTACCTCCCTTGCTTCACCGGCGTTCTTGCCGGCGTAAGATCTGCTGTTCGCGTCATCTTCCGGCGTTTGGAAATGGTCCGTGCGTGAGTTCGTTGCTCCTCGTGGCCGGCTATGCGCCGGCGATGAAGTAGCGGCGGCGCACAATGTCGAGCCCAACGGCCATGACCATGATCACGCCCACCGCGATCTGCTGCCAGTTGGAGTTGACGCCGATGACGACGAGGCCGCTCTGCACAACCTTCAGCATCAGGATGCCGACAACGCCGCCGGCGACCGTGCCGGCGCCGCCGAACAGGCTGACGCCGCCGACCACGACTCCGGCGATGACCGTCAGTTCCCAGCCGCTGCCGATCGAGGTGCCGCCGCTGCCGAGATCGGCCATGACGAACATGCCGGCAATCGCCGCCAGCGCGCCGACGACGATGAAGGCGCCGATCTTGTAGGCGCTGGTGTCGATGCCGACGAGGCGCGCCACTTCCTGGTTGCCGCCGGTGGCGTAGATGTTGCGTCCAAGCACGGTGCGCCGCAGGACGAAATCGGCGGCGATCGCCGCGACGATGAAGAAGGCAAAGCTCCAGCCGAGGCCGAAGGCGAGGTCGGTGCCGCCGATCGCACTGATCGCCTCCGGCAGCGGATAGACGGGGTAGCCGCCCGTCACCACCTGGATCAGGCCCTGGCCGATGAACAGCATGCCGAGCGTCTGGATGAAGGCGGGGATGCCGAGCCTGACGACGATAAGGCCGTTGACCAGGCCGATCAGCGCACCAACGCCCACACCGCCTAGAATGGCGACGGTCACCGGCAGCGCGGCCGCCGTCATCAGCTTGGCGGCGACGACCGCGGACAGCCCGGCCACCGAGCCGACGGACAGGTCGAACTCGCCGGCGACCAGAAGGATGGTCTGGCCGATGGCGATGATGCCGACAAACGACACGACGTTGAGAATGGCGCGGATGTTGCGCTCCGACAGGAAAGCCGGTTCGAGCAGCCAGAAGAAGACGATCAGCAGAGCCATCGCCGCCAGCACGCCCACTTCGCCGATGGCAATGAAGCCGATCAGCCGCCGCCGGAACGATTGCCCATCCCGGGGCGGCGATCTCACGTCAGCCGCGCTTTCCATCCTGACCTCCCTGGCGGCGCACGCCACCGGCCCCGCAACCGGCACTGTCGCGCCCACGCCGATCCCGGCGCACTCCTCTACGTCATTAAGATTATAATATTATAACTTGTCAACGACGAAAATTTCAGAAGTCGGAAGACGCCGGCACATCGCTGGAAAGCACATGCCGCAGCCGCTATGAATGGCGGTGGCCGTGCGACCCGGAGCTGGGTTTTTCCCTTGGCGCATCGTGCTTTGTTGGAGCTTGGCGATGACGGATGGGTCACGGGACGACCCTGGCGGAAACACACCGTCGCAGCGCCTCGGGGTTCGCGAGATCGCGAGACGCATCGGCGTCGCGCCCATAACCGTGTCGCGCTCCCTGTCCAATCCCGGCAGGGTCTCAGCGGAGACGCGTGCCAAAGTTCTGGAAGCCATAGAGCAGATCGGCTTCGTGCCCAACCAGCTTGCTTCCAGCATGCGCGGCAACGGTCGCATGATCGGGACGGTTGTGCCGCCGCTGATCAATTCGGGCATCGCAGAGCAGGTGCAAGGCATGTCCGACGAATGCCATGAGGGCGGCTATTCGATGCTCCTGGTGCAGGGCGAATTCACGCGGGAAGCCGAGGAGAAAGCGATCCGCACGCTGCTCGGCTGGCGCCCGGTCGGCATGATCCTTCAGAGCTTCGTGCAAAGCGAAACGGCGCGCGCCTTGCTGAAGGGCAGCGGCGCGCCGGTGGTCGAGATCTCCGAGGTCAAGGGCCGCGATCCGATCGACATGGTGGTCGGCGTCTCCAATTTCGAAACCGCCTACGCCATGACCATGCATCTGGCCGCCAAGGGCTACAGGCGGATCGGCTTCGTCTCGACGCCGATCCACGGCAATGACCGCCTGCAACAGCGCCGCACCGGTTATCACGCGGCGCTGACCGAGCTCGGCATCAAGAACCATGACGCTATGGAGGTCGAGGTGCCGATCACCGCGCAGGGCGGCGCCGAGGCGCTGATCACGCTCACGTCACGGCACAAGGACATCGATGCCATCTTCTTTTCCAGCGACACGCTGGCCGTCGGCGCCGTGCAGGAATGCCACCGGCGGGGTTGGGCGGTGCCCGGCAGGATCGCCATCGCCGGTTATGGCGACATGGACCTCGCCGCGCAGCTCTATCCGCGGCTGACCACGGTGAAGGTCAATCGCTACGACATGGGCCGTCGCGCCGTGCGGCAATTGCTGGCGAGACTGGGCGGCGACGGCGAGGTGCCGGCCGTCACCAGCCTAGGCTTCGAGATCATCGACCGTGAAAGCGCCTAGTTTTTCGTCATGCACCGGCGGAGCAGCCGCGAAGCGGCGTCGCTCACGGAGGCCTTGCCAGTTTAGAGGCCAGGTTTCCCCGCTTCTTCCCGTCGCCCCAGGCGCTTCTCCCAGCCTTCGGCATGGACGTTGAGATAGGCGTTGGGGTCGTAAGGGTGGTCCTTGATCGCATCGAGGTTGAGATCGATGCCGAGCCCCGGCGCTTGCGGCAGCGACAGGTGACCATTGTCCGGGTTGACGGTCGGGTGCCAGGTCACCAGCTCGCGGGTCCACGGATCGTTGAAGGCGTCGAAATGCTCCTGGATCAGGAAATTCGGCACCGCCGCCGCCAACTGCAGGCATACCGCCGTCGCCACCGGTCCGCCGCTCTGATGTGGCGCGATATGGCTGCCATGGGCTAAAGCCAGATTGGCGACCTGCATCGATGGCGCGATGCCGCCAAGGGACATCGGCTCGGGCTGGAAGATGTTGACGCCGCCGCCGGCCGCCAGCGTGTAGAACTGGCCGACCGTGTCGTACATCTCGCCGGTCGCCACGGGAATGGGCGAGCGGTGCGCCACCTCATGCACGGTCTCCTGACGGTCGCGCGAGGTCGGCTCCTCCCACCAGTAGATGTCGAGGTCGGCGAATTTCTGTGCCGCCTGAAGTGCTGCGATCTCGGTGAAGCGCGCATGTACGTCGATCAGGATCAGCGTGTCGCGCGGCAGCTCGTCGCGCAGTTTGCGGCAGATCGCGTAGGAAAGATCCAGCTCCTCGCGCGAAATGAAACCTTGCGCGGTACCGAACGGGTCTAGCTTGAACGCCTTGAAGCCTTTCGCCAGGACGGCCCTCGCGGCTTCGAGAAAGGCCTCCGGCGTGCGCTCGGTGCGATACCAGCCATTGGCATAGCCAAGCACGCTGTCGCGCACCTGCCCGCCGAGAAGCTGGTGGATCGGCACGCCCAGGCTCTTGCCCAGAATATCCCAGCAGGCGACCTCGATCGCCGCGATCACCGTGCGGTGGATGTGGCCGCCGTCGAGCGAAACACTGTCCAGCATGCGCTTGGCCAAAGCGTTGATGCGGCGCGGATCCTGGCCGATGGCGAGATGCTTGAGCTCATGCACGCCGGCTTCTGTGGTCTTGATGAAACCGTTCAGCGTGCCTTCGCCGATGCCGTGAATGCCCTTGTCGGTATGGACCTTGACGAACAGCCAGTTCTTCCAGCCGGCGCCGACGGCAAAGGTCTCGATGTCGGTGATCTTCATGCGGAATCTAACCCAAACCAGTGATCGTCGCGACGACGGCCTCGGTCGTCAGGCCGTATTTTGCCTGCAAGGTCGGCACCGCGCCGCATTCGATATAGCGGTCGGGCAGGCCGATGCGCGTCACTTTCTTCGCGATGCCGGCCTCGAACAGGCTCTCGACGACAAGGCTCGCAAGGCCGCCGGTGGCGACATGGTTTTCCGCCGTGACGATCCGCTCGACGCCCGACGCGAACTCAGCCACCGCGCCGGCGTCGAACGGCTTGATCGTCGGCACGTGCAGGACGCCAGTCGAAATGCCCTGTTTCTGCAGGGTCTCCGCCGCGTCCAGCGCCCGCTCGGTCATGAAGCCGGTCGAGATGATGCCGACATCGGAGCCTTCGCGAAGCCGCCGCGCCTTGCCGATCTCGAATTTGTAGCCAGGCTCGAACACGACGGGAACGTTGCCGCGCAGCAGGCGCATGTAGACAGGACCTTGATGCTCGGCGATCGTGACCGTCGCCGCTTCGATCTCGGTCGCATCGCAGGGGTCGATGACGGTCAGGCCGGGGATCATGCGCATCAGCGCCAGATCCTCGATCGCCTGATGCGTGCCGCCATAACCGGTCGTCAATCCCGGCAGGCCGGCGATGATCTTCACATTGAGGTTCGAGTGGGCAAGCGCGATGGCGACGAAATCATAGGCGCGGCGTGTCGCGAACACCCCATAGGTGGTGGCGAACGGCACCTTGCCGGTGCGGGCCAGCCCGGCGGCGACGGCAACCAGATTCTGCTCGGCCATGCCGACATTGAAGAAGCGCTCGGGAAAAGCATCCCGGAACGGCAGGATGTCGGTGTATTTGCCAAGGTCGGCGGTCAGCCCGACGATGTCGTTACGGGTCTGCCCAAGCCTGGCCAGGGCCCGGCCGAACGGCGCTTCGAC
Source organism: Mesorhizobium sp. B2-8-3 (assembly GCF_006440815.1). Classification (NCBI taxonomy): domain Bacteria; kingdom Pseudomonadati; phylum Pseudomonadota; class Alphaproteobacteria; order Hyphomicrobiales; family Phyllobacteriaceae; genus Mesorhizobium; species Mesorhizobium sp. B2-8-3. The sequence continues at coordinate 195,077 of NZ_VFTW01000009.1, read as the reverse complement.
ACTTTGCCGGCCGCCGCCGACAGCCTCGTCCTGGCCCATGGCCAGCGTCCGTCCGGCTTTGGTGCCGCTGCCGCTCATTGCTCCGGTCCCACGCTTTTGTCGAACTCGGCGATGATGCCGTCCCATTGCGCCAGATCGATGCGGAAGAAATGCGATTTCTCGCTGGTCTCAATGCACGGCACGCCCTTGCCGGGCAGGGTGCGCAGCACGATCGCCTTCGGCTTGCGGTTGCGCTGGCGCGCGCCGGCCAGCGCGTCGACGACGGCCTTCATGTCGTTGCCGTCGATCTCCGCCGTCTCCCAGCCGAAGGCGCGCCATTTGTCGGCCACCGGCTCCATGTCCAGCACCACGGGCCCATCGGCCTGGATGCCGTTGCAGTCGATCAGCGCCACCAGCCCGTCCAGCTCGAAATGGCTGGCCGACATCGCCGCTTCCCAGGTCGAGCCTTCCTGCATCTCGCCGTCGGAGAGCTCGACGAAGACGCGCGCGTCCGAGCGATCGAGGCGCAGTCCGAGCGCCTGGCCGACACCTTGGCCGAGGCCGTGGCCGAGCGAGCCGCCGATAACCTCGACGCCGGGCGTGGTGTCGAGCGTCGACATCTCGAGCCGGCTGTCGTCGGCGCCATAGGTGACAAGTTCCTCGACAGGGATGATGCCGGCCTCGGCCAGGGCCGCCCAAAGCGCGATCGAGTAATGCCCGGTCGACAGCAGGAAACGGTCGCGATGCGGCCATGCCAGATTGTGCGGGTCGTAGCGCAGTTCGTGGAAATACAGCGCCGCCAGAACGTCGGCGATGCCGAGGCCCTGGCCGATATAGCCCTGGCCCTGGCCGCGCGCCATGGTCAGCATGTGGCGACGCAGCAGCGTAGCCTTGCGTTGAAGCGCCGCGACATCGGCGCTGCCGGGAGGAGAGTTTCGCAGCATGGGATGCCTAGTCCTTGTCCAGCCCGCCCGACATGTTGAGCCGCTCGGCGGTCATGTATTTGGGCGCATCGAGGCAGAGCCAGACGACGGCCTCGGCCACCTCGGAAATCTCGGCGCGGCGGCCGAGCGGGATGCGGCGCGTCCGCTCGTCGAGGAAGGCCTGCAGATCGGAGCGGCCATTGGCGCGGGCGAGATCGAGCTCGGTCGAACGCTGCATCTCGGTGTCCATCATGCCCGGCGCCAGGCTGTTGACCAACACGCCATAGGGCGCAAGTGCGACCGCCGCGGCGCGGGTGATGGAATCGACGCCAGCCTTGCTCGCCGTATAGGCGGTGTAGTCGGGCAGCGCCATGCGCGAGCCGGGCGAGGTGATGTTGACGATGCGCCCCGAGCGCTGCTCGCGCATCACCCGGCCGGCCGCCTTGCAGGCCATGGCAAGCGCCGTGACGTTGAGCGCGAGCGTGCGCGTCCAGGCCTTGAAGGTGGCGTCGAGGAAGGGCTCGATCACGCCATAGCCGGCATTGTTGACGAGTATGTCGATGCCGCGCCAGCGCGCGACCACTTTTTCGACCGCCGTTTCCGGAGCGCCTTCGAGCGTGAAGTCGCCGATGATGATCTCGGCTTCCGCCCCGGTCCGGCCGATCTGCCGGGCCGTCTCTGTCAGGCCTTCGCCATTGATGTCGGTAACGGCGACGGCACAGCCGCGCCTGGCCAGTTGCAGCGCCACCTCGCGGCCAAGCCCCCCGGCGGCGCCGGTGACAAGCGCCCGTCGCGTCATCGTGTCTGGAATTTCAGCAGGCAAGCCAACCTCCTCTCAAGGTCATCTTGACGCGATGGATACCGGTATCCATAGATGGCTGTCAACGGGCTTGTGCTACTGTTCGCGGGCCGTTGGAGCCGGGAGGAAAAATTGAAGATCGTCGCGCTTGAAACGCTGCAGCTGGCGGAGTTCCCGTTCCTGTTCTGGCTTCGCGTCCACACCGATGCCGGCCTCATCGGCACCGGCGAAACCTTCTGGGCGCCGGGGCCTGTCGCCTCCTACATCCACGACAATGTCGCGCCCTACCTCATCGGCAAGGACCCCCGCGATATCGAGCTGCACGACCGCACGCTGGGCAGCGTCTATGTCGGCGCGCGCGATTCCGGCGCCGAGGTGCGCGGCAATTCCGCGGTCAACATCGCGTTGTGGGATATTTACGGCCAGGCGCTTGGCGAGCCGGTCTGGCGGCTGCTGGGCGGCCGCACGCACAGAAACGTGCCGATCTACAACACCTGCGCCGGCTACAAGCATGTGCGCGCCAGCAAGAAGAACGCGCTGTTCGAGCGCGGCGAGGACTGGTCGCTCAAATCGGGCGATTCCAACGAAGGCCCGTATGAGGATCTGCTCGCGTGGCGCTACAACGCCGGCGACCTCGCCAGAAGCCTGAAATCCGAAGGCATCGGCGCCATGAAGATATGGCCGTTCGATATCGCGGCCGAGGCATCGAACGGCGCCCGCATTTCGCTTGCCGACCTCGACAAGGCACTGGAGCCGTTCCAGAAGATCCGCGACGCCGTCGGCCGCGACATGGAGATCATGGTCGAATTGCATGGCCTCTGGAGCCTGCCGCCGGCGCTGCGCATCGCCGAAGCGCTGAAAGCCTATGACGTCGCCTGGCTGGAGGAGCCGATCCGCTACAACGAACTCGACGCCATGGCCGAGTTGGCGCGCCACACATCGATCCCGATCGCCGCCAGCGAGCGGCTGGCCACGCGGCAGATGTTCAAGCAGCTTATCGACAAGCGCGCCGCTAGCGTGATCATGATCGACCTCGCCTGGTGTGGCGGCCTTTCCGAAGCGCGCAAGATCGCCAACATGGCCGAGGCCAGCGAATTGCCGGTGACGCTGCACGACTGCACGGGGCCGATCGTCTATACAGCCAGCTGCGCGCTGTCGGCCACCTTGCCGAACGTCAATTACCAGGAAGCCGTGCGCGCCTATTTCACTGGATGGTACACCGAGATCGTCGCCGACATTCCGCCGGTGAGTGACGGCCGTGTCGCGCCGCTCGAGGGGCCGGGGCTCGGTCTCAGCCTTCGGCCGGAGCTGTTCCAGCGGCCCGATGCCACGGTGCGCATGACCAGGATCTAGCGCACGGTTTTTTCGCCAGGACCTTTGTCAAAACAAAGTGATGGAGCGTTTCGCCGGCTCGGTGAAACGGTGAACGCGCTTGCGCCTCGCAGGCTCTGCTCAGAGCCTGTAGACATTATGCTATTATAATCTATGATGAACCCGAAGCGAGCAGCCACAAGCTCGCCGCCGGCGCGTTTCTGTCCGGCGCCAGACGGATTCACGGGAGGTTTTGGTGGCAATTTCTGCGGCGCGCGCACGCGAGGATTTCAACGGTGCGCCAAATCTGCCCGACCGAAAAATCCTGCTCGACCTGTTCGAGCGCATGGTGTTGCTGCGCCGCTTCGAAAGCATTGCCCAGATCGCCTGCCGCAAGGGTGAGACGCCCGGCTTTCTGCATCTTTACATCGGCGAGGAAGCGACCGGCGTCGGGGTCTGTGCGCATTTGCGGCCGACCGACTGGGTCACGTCGACCCATCGCGGCCACGGCCATGCCCTGGCCAAGGGCGCCAATCCCGGGCGCGTGATGGCCGAGCTGTTCGGCAAGGCCGACGGCATTTGCGGCGGCCGCGGCGGCACCATGCATCTCTATGACCGCTCGGTCGGCTTGTTCGGCACCAACGGCATCGTCGCCGCCGGGATCGGCCATGCCGTCGGCATCGGCATGAGCGCCCGCCAGCAGGGCCGCGACGACATCGGTGTTGCTTTCTTCGGCGACGGCGCCGCCAACCATGGCGGCTTCCACGAGGCGCTCAATTTCGCGGCGGTGCAGCGGGCGCCTGCGGTTTTCATCTGCGAGAACAATCTCTACGCCACCGCCACGCCGCTCAAATCGATCACGCTCAATCCCGAGATCGCCACCAAGGCCGCGTCCTACGGCATGCCCGGCGTCGCCGTCGACGGCAACGACGTCTTCGCCGTCTGGTTGGCCATGAAGGAAGCGACCGAACGTGCCCGCGCCGGCAAGGGCCCGACGCTGATCGAAGCCAAGACCTATCGCACCGTCGGCCACCACGAGGGCGACCCGGTCATCGGTACCTATAGGACGCAGGAAGAGCTCGACGCCTGGATCAAGCGCGATCCGATCGACATGTTCCGCAAGCGGCTGATCGAAGAGTACGGCGTCGCCGATGCCGAGGCGCTCGCGGCAATAGAGGCGCGGATCGAGAAGGTGGTCGAGGAGGCGCTCGCCTTCGCCCGCACTTCGCCCGAGCCAGATCCAGCAACGGTGCGCCTGCACGTCTTTGCCGATCCGATCAATCCGCCGGCTGCCCTGCAGCCGCGCGCCGTCGGCGAGACGCGAACGCAAGGCTGGCTCGAGGCGGTGCGCGACGGCATTGCCGAAGAGATGCGCGCCAATCCAGCGATCCTTTACTTCGGCGAGGGCACCGGCGAGCGCGGCGGCAGCTTTGCCCACACGAGGAACCTGTGGCAGGAGTTCGGTGCCGAGCGGATGGTCGACACGCCGATTTCGGAGCAGGGTTTTACCGCCGCCGCCGTCGGTGCTTCGGCTACCGGCGCGCGCACCGTTTCCGACCTGATGTTCGCCGACTTCGCCTTCGAAACCGCAGGGCAGATTTTTCTGCAGGCGGCGAAGCTGCGTTACATGACCAGCGGCGTCATGAGCGCGCCGATGGTGGTGCGCGTCGGCGCCGGCGCGCTGCGCAGTTCCGGCCCGCATCACAGCGGCATCTACCACCCGGTCTTCGCCCATATGCCGGGCTTGATCGTCTGCGTGCCGTCGAACCCGGCGGACGCCAAGGGCCTGATGAAGACCGCGCTCCGGGCCGGCGATCCGGTCATCATGCTCGAACCCAAGGCGCTGTTCGCCTCCAAGGGTGAGGTGCCGGTCGGCGAGCATTATGTGCCGTTCGGCGTCGCGCGGATCGCGAGGGTGGGCCGCGACATCACCATCGTCGCGGCCGGGCAGATGGTGCAGCGCGCGTTGGAAGCCGCGGAGGCATTGGCCGCCGATGGCATCGAGGCCGAGGTGATCGACCCGCGCACCATCATGCCGCTCGACATCGACACGATCGTGGCCAGCGTCAGGAAGACGCATCGCCTGCTCGTCATCGACGAGGCGTGGGCAATGTGCGGCCTTGGCGGCGAGATCGCTCAGGCGATCAACGAGCTCGCCTTCGACGAGCTCGACGCCCCGCCCGGAAGGCTGCATACAGCACCGACGTCGCATCCCTTCGCGCCGGTGCTGGAGCGAGCCATGCTGGTCGACACCGCACGCATCGCCCAAGGCATTCGCGACGTCGTCGCCGGCAAGCCGCCGGTGCCGGATCACTGGTACACCGTCGGCCTGAAAAGCGCCGCGCCGGCAAAGCCAGCACCTGTTTCAGCCAAGCCGCAGCCCACGGCACCAGCCGCTTCCATCGCCACCGCCGGCGACGACGAGCCGATCACGATGCCGTTCGGCGATCTCACCGTCAGCGAAGGCACGGTCGTCAAATGGCTGAGGGCGGTGGGCGACGCGGTGAAAGAAGGCGAGCTGATCGCCGAGATCGAGACCGACAAGGCCGTGGTCGAGATCGAGGCGCCGGTCAGCGGAACGCTCAACGCCATCGATCAGCCGGTCGGCGCCGTGGTGCCGATGGGCGGGCGCATCGGCGGCATCAAGAGATAATCATCCATATCCGAAGGGCAAGCATGAAGATCCTGTGCGCCAATTGGCAAGCCGCGGACGAGGCCGAGCTCGAACGCGAGCACTATCCCGACATCGAGCTCATCCTGGCCCGCTCGACAAATGACAAAGCCGCCGCGCTCGATCCGGCGGTTTGCCAGGCGGTCGACGCGGTCATCAACTATTCGCCGACCCATAATGTCGCCGCCGCGCCAGCCGCCTTTCCCAAAGCCAGGATCGCGGTGCGCTCCGGCGTCGGCTTCGACAACATCGATACGTCCGGCTGGGGCGCGCGCAAGATTCCCGCCTGCAACGTGCCCGACTATGGCACCACCGAAGTCGCCGATCACGCCATCGGCCTGATGCTGGCGCTGACGCGCGGCACGTCCACCTATGGCGCCGAGCTTTCGGCCAATGGCGCCGAGGGTTGGCATTTCTCCAAGGCGCCGCTGGTGCGCCGTCACAAGGGGGCGACCTTCGGCGTCGTCGGGCTGGGCCGCATCGGACTTGCGGCGGCCCGCCGCGCCGCCGCCTTCGACATGAAGGTGGTGTTTTATGATCCGCATCTTCTGTCCGGTGTCGACCTGTCGACCGGCTATGACAGGGTGCATTCGCTGGCCGAGCTTATGGGGCGGGCCGATGTGGTTAGCGTGCATACGCCGTTGAGCGAGGAAACGCGCAAGCTCATCGGCGCGGATGCCTTCGCGGCCGCCAAGCCTGGCCTTGTCCTTGTCAACACGGCTCGGGGTCCGATCGTCGATCTCGACGCGCTGGAAGCAGCGCTGCGCAATGGCGTCGTCGCCGGCGCTGGGCTGGACGTCCTGCCGAACGAGCCCGGCGATCTCGAGCATTCGCTTCTGGCGGCGTGGCGGCGCCGCGAGCCGTGGATCGGCAACCGGCTGATCGTGACGCCGCACGCGGCCTTCTACAGCCCGGCGGCGATGCGCGACCTCAGGCTGAAATCAATCGAAGTCGTGCATGCCTATCTCGCCGAGGGTCGGCTGACCAACTGCGTCAACGCCGAGTTTCTGAAATGAACATGGCGGTGGCATCGCGGCTGGCTGTTTCGCCCTATGCGCGCCGGCTTGCCCGCGAGCGTGGCTTCCCGCTCGAAGCGCTCCACGGCAGCGGTCCGGGCGGTCGCATCCTGGCCGCCGACGTGCTTGACTTTACCCCGGTCGATGCGCCGGCAGAGCTTCTGGCCGCGGCCCCGGCGTCTTCGCCTGTCGCGTCCAGCATCGCCGCCTTCGCGACATCGATCGCGCTGGACGCGTTGCACGAGTTGCTGAGCGTGCTGGAGAGCTCGGGGAAGGTGTTCGACATCGACGACATCGTGTTGCGTGCCACCGGTTGCGCGTTCGGCGAGATTTCAGAAGTGGCCAAGGTCAGGGAAGCGCCCGTGGCGCTCGAACTCGGCAACAGGCAAGTCATGTTCGCGACCACATCGGGAATGCCGCTGACGGCGCTGCGCGCGGCGCGGCTTGCGGCGCAAGCGGACAATCGCGACGATGCGCAAAAACCGGCCGTCCTGTCGGTGCGGCTGCTGCCGCCGAGCGATATCCGGCCGGTGACGATGCCGCTGTTGCCGGGCCGGGCCATGCGCCTGACAGTCTCGGTCGGCTCCGCCGGTGACAACGCCGAATGCCTGCTGACGGTGGACGCCGCGCGTGTCGACGAGGCAACCTCGACGGTCTGGCTCGCCGAGTTGAAATCGGCGGTCGAACATCCGCTTCGGCTCTTTGTCTAAGCATTGCCGCAAAACCGCAGTTTTGCGCGTCATGCGATAGCCTCGGGCGGCGGAAGCTATTATAAAAGCTTCGACACAGACGCGACGAGGCTCATGGACAACACCGTTCCCACCATCGACAGTCTTCCCAGGCGCTCGCTTGGACGTTCCAACGGGCCGCTCTATCGCCAGCTCGCCGACATCTTGCGCGTGCCGATCGGTGACGGCACCTTTCCCGTCGGCGGGGAATTGCCGAAGGAAGCGGCGATCGCCGAGCACTTCGGGGTCAGCCTGATCACCGTGCGCCAGGCGCTGCGCGATCTCGAAGCCGACGGACTGATCAAGAAGCGCTCGGCGAAACCGGCGGTGGTCGCGGCGCGCAGCCCGTCGGTCAATCTGAGCTGGAAGTTCAAGAACTTCGCCGACATGGCGGCCTTCACCAAGGACGCGCAGCTTACGGTGAAATCCTATCGCAAGGAGGTCTCACCTGTGCTCCAGCGCCATTTCGGCATGGGCAAGGAGGAGGCGGGCTATTGCCTGCGCAGCGTGCTGTCGATCGGCGAACAGAGGAAGGCGCAGATCACCACCTATTTCCCTCCCGACATCGGCGCCAGGCTGAAGCGCGAAGACTTCTCCGACGTGCTGATCTTCCGCTCGGTGCAGAAGCATCTCGGCCTGCGCCTCGACGTGGCGCATGTCACCGTGCGCGCCGAAATCGCCGACGAGGCGGTTGCCGCCGATCTCGGCATCGCACTGGGCAGCGCGGTGCTGACGGTGGAGATGCTCTATCAGTCGGCCGACCAGCGCAGCATCGAATTCTCCGTCGCCCGCCATCCCGCCGATATTTTCAGCATCACCTACGACGCGCCGAACGACCTCTCGTGAGACCGCTCGAAAGTGCGATTTCTGCCGTCGCGTGCATGGACAGGCCTATAAAATTATAATAGCATGATAGCTAGGCTGAGGTGCCGGCGGTAGGCGAGATAGCGCGCGAATTCCGCCCGCGGCCGTAGCTGTCGAGACGCCCGGTGTCTGATCAAGAAGGCGCAGTCCATCGCCAGCCGGGAGGAACATAGGGAGGAGACAATGCAGTCGAGGAGCCTGTGCGCCGGCCTGGTCGCGCTTGCCGGATTCGCAGCCTGCGCTGGAGCGACATCCGGCCATGCCGAAGCCAAGAAGACCTACGCCATCTACCTTTCCAACAATTTTGTCGGCAATGACTGGCGCCAGCAAATGGAGCGCGTCGCCAATGTCGCGGTCAACAAGGGGCCGCTGAAAGGCCGCGTCGACCTCAAGATCGAAAATGCCGAAAACACTGTACAGGCGCAGATCAATTCCCTGAACAACATCATTCGCCAGAAGCCCGACGCGATCCTGATCGACGCGTCGTCGGCCGAGGCTCTCAATCCAACGATCAAGAAAGCCTGCGACGCCGGCATAATCGTCGTCAGCTTCGACCAGACCGTGTCGGCCGAATGCGCCTACAAGCTGCATTCCGACTTCGACATCATGGCCAACAACCAGGCCGAATGGATGGCCTCCATGCTCGGCGGCAAGGGCAAGGTCTTCATGGACCGGGGCCTCGCAGGCGCGCCGATATCCGAGCAGTTCGAAAGGAATTTCGGCGCCGTGCTCAAGAAATATCCCGGCATCGAGATCGTCGGCTATTTCAACGGCAACTACGCCGCAGGGCCTGAACAGGAAGGCGTGGCGAGCCTGCTCGCCGCGCACCCGGAGGTCGACGGCATCTTCTCGCAAGGCTACGGCACCGGCGCCATCAAGGCGCTGCAGAATGCCGACCGGCCGATGGTGCCGGTCGTCGCCGCCGCCTTCAACGGCACCGGCGTCAGCTGCGCCGAGACCAAGGGAGCGAAATGCTGGCTCGGCGCCAATCCGCCGTCCCTGTCAGCCGAAGCGACCAAGCTCGCCGTCGACATTCTCGATACCGGCAAGAAGCCGGCCGACACGACCGTGCTGTTCAATTCGCCCGGCCTGACCACGGATATGGTCGATGCCAAATACGCGCCGAATTCCTCGGCCGTGAAGATCGAACTCGGCAAGACCGTATTCCCCGATCTGGCGCCGGGCCTTTCGCTGCCGGTATCGCCAAGCTGGGTGGAGATCACGCCCAAGGAGGCCTCGGGAAGCTGATTTGATGAGGGCAGGGGCACCGCATCGCGGCGCCACGATTTCGAAACGAAAAACGGGAGGAGAAAATCATGAAATTATTGAGCCGTTACACCGGCCTTGCAGCGCTTGCAGCCACCATGATGGCGGTTGGCATGCAGGCCGGCCATGCCGAAGACAAGAAACCCTACACCATCTATCTCTCCAACAATTTCGTCGGCAATGACTGGCGCCAGCAGATGGAGCGCGTCGCCATCGTGTCGGTCAACAAGGGGCCGCTGAAAGGCCGCGTCGACCTCAAGATCGAGAATGTCGAGAACACGGTACAGGCGCAGATCAACTCGCTGAACAACATCATCCGCCAGAAGCCGGACGCGATCCTGGTCGATGCCGGTTCGGATTCGGCGCTCAACCCCACCATCAAGAAGGCCTGCGACGCCGGCATCGTCGTCATCAGCTTCGACCAGGTGGTGACCGAGCCTTGCGCCTATGCCGTCGCTTCCGATTGGGACCGCATTCCCGCCGTCATGGCCGAGTGGATGGCCATCCAGCTTGGCGGCAAGGGCAACATCATCCTCGACCGCGGCCTCGCCGGCGCACCGATCTCGGCGCAATTGCAGAGTGGGTACGAAAAGGTGCTGGCCAAATATCCCGACATCAAGGTTGTCGGCTATTACAACGGCAATTACGCGCTCGGTCCGGAACAGTCCGGCGTGGCGGCACTGCTTGCCGCCAATCCGAAGATCGACGGCATCATGACGCAAGGCTACGGCTCGGGCGCCATCCAGGCGCTGAAGGATGCCGGCCGGCCGATCGTCCCGGTCGTCGGCTTCTCCTACAATGTCGCCGCCGTCACCTGCGCGCAGACGCAAGGCGCCAAATGCATCCTCGGCTCGAATCCGGCCTATCTTTCCTCCGAAGCGATCAAGCTGGCGGTCGATATGCTGGACACCGGCAAGAAGCCGGCCGAACGCTCGGTGTCGGTCAAGGGTGATTTCGTGACGACCGATCCTTTCGAGTCGAAGCTTTATCCGGGCACCAAGATGATCAAGATCGCGGTCGGCGAAAATGCCTTCCCCGACCAGGCGCCCGGCCTGACGCTGCCGATCACGCCCGATTGGGTCGAGATCACCGCCGCGGAAGCCGCTGGCAGCAAGTAACATCCGGTTCCACGATCCTGTCTCCCGGCATCGAGCGATGCCGGGAGACCTTTTCGAGCAATTCCAGGAAAAGTGCGAGCGGTTTTCCGTCCGGAATTGCGTAAAAACAAAGAGATAGAGCGGTTCGCCGTTTCCTTGAAACGGTGAAACGCTCTGGAAAGCGGCCCATGGATCTCGTCACCGTCAACGGTCTGTCAAAACGCTATGGCGGCATCGTCGCGCTGAGCGAAGCTGCATTCAGCGCCCGCGCCGGCGAGGTGCACGCGCTGCTCGGGGAGAACGGAGCGGGCAAAAGCACCTTCATCCAGATCCTGTCGGGAGCGGTGCAGCATGACGGCGGCTCCATCCTCGTCGATGGCCAGGACTATCGGCCCGCGAACCCGGATGCCGCGCAGGCGCGCGGCATTGCCGCCGTCTTCCAGGAACTGTCGCTCATCCCCGATCTCAGCGTCGAGCAAAACATCTGGTTCCGGCACGAGCCAAGGACATGGCTTGGTACCGTCAACCGCGCGGAAATGCGCCGCGGGACGCTGGCGCTCCTGGCGAAATACGATTTCCCGGCGCTGCGTCCCGAACAGGAATTGCGGCGGCTGACGCTGGCCGAACGGCAGATCGTCGAGATCGCCAAGGGCCTGGCCAAGGACCCGCGCATCCTCATCCTCGACGAGGCGACTTCGGCGCTGCCGGCGCGGGAGGCGGAATGGCTGTTGAAGCTCACCCGGCAACTGGCCGCCGAAGGCAGGCTGGTCATCTTCATCTCGCATCGCATGGCCGAGGTGCGCGCCATCGCCGACCGGCTGACGATCTTCCGCAATGGCAGCACTGTCGCCGCGCATGAGGCCGCTGCCGTCTCCGACGACGAGATCGTCACCCAGATGATCGGCCGCCATCTCGACCGGCTCTATCCCGAGCGCGTGCCGACGATGACCGATCGCGTCGCGCTCAAGGTCGCAAACCTCGCCAGCGGCAGCCGTCTCTCAGGGGTCGACTTTTCGCTTCGCGAGGGCGAGGTGCTCGGCGTCGGCGGCTTGCAGGGCCACGGCCAGCGCGAATTGTTCCAGGCGCTGTTCGGCGCCACAAAGGCGAGCGGCACGATCGAGCTCTGGGGCAAGCCCGCGGCGATCGGCAATCCGCGCCAGGCCTTGACCGGCAAGGATGGCATCGCGCTGGTGCCGGAAGACCGGCGCGGCCAGGGCCTGCTCTTGACCAAGAGCGTACGCGAGAACCTGACGCTGTCGGTCATCAAGCGCTTCACCGAAAATGGCCTGCTCAGCCGGCAGAAGGAAGCAGCCCTGGTCAAGGAGATGGTCGATTTCCTGCGCATCAAGGCCGGCACGCCGGAACAGCTCGCCGGAACGCTGTCCGGCGGCAACCAGCAGAAGGTGATCTTCGGCAAGATGCTTCTGACGCAGGCGCGCGTGCTCCTGCTCTACGATCCTACACGCGGCGTCGATGTCGGCACCAAGGGCGAGATCTTCCAGCTGATGCGCGATCTCGCCGCCAAGGGCTACGCGATCCTGTTCCATTCGAGCGACATGCCAGAGCTCGTCCATGTCGCCGACCGCGTGCTGGTCATGCGCAACGGCCGTATCGCCGCGACGCTGGAGGGCGGGCATATTTCGGAGGAGGAAATCCTGCGCGCCGCCATGCTTGAAACCAGGGCGGCCTGAGGCATGGTGATGTCCGCGGAGCAAACTGTGGAAAGGGCGCGAATGCCGGCGCGAACCAAGGACAGCAGGCCAGGCATGGATTGGCGCGGCCGCGCGCTCGACCGCGCGCCGTTCCTCGTCGCCTGCCTGATGCTGGCCTTGATCGTCGCCATCTATGGCAGCCTGCAGTCCGGCGTCTTCAGCCTGGACGAGCTCAATCTCGATACGGCGGCGGCGATGACGCTGATGCTGGCGGCAACCGGCCAGACCATCGTTCTGGTGCGCGGCGGCATCGATCTGTCGATCGGCGGCATGATCAGCCTCGGCACGGTGATCGCGGCGACGCGTTTCACCGACGATCCTTCGACCACGGCGTTCTGGGCGCTGGCCATACTGGCGCTCGGTTTCCTCATCGGCGCGCTCAACGGCCTGCTGATCTCGCTGCTCAAGCTGCAGCCTTTCCTGGTGACGCTCGCCACCTGGTCGATCCTCAATGGCGTCGCCATGATCATCCTGCCGACCGATGGCGGCAGCGTTCCCGGCTGGTGGGTCGGTTTTGCCTCGGTGCAACTCCTCGGACTGACCAGCCCGGTCTGGATGTTGCTGGCGCTGCTCGTGTTCTGGTGGTGGTTCCGTGCGACGCGCGTCGGCATCACCATCCAGGCCTCCGGCTCCAACGAGAAATCGGCGTTTCTGTCGGGGGTTTCCATCACCCGCGCCAACATCGTCACCTACGGCCTGTCAGGTCTGTTCGCCGCGGGCGCGGCGCTGTTTCTGATAACACAGACCGGCGCCGGTTCGCCGACCATCGGCAAGGACTACATCCTGCCTTCCGTGGCGGCCGCGGTCATCGGCGGCGTCAGCCTGTTCGGCGGTCGCGGCCATCTCGCCGGCACGCTGATCGGCGCTTTCGTGCTTACCCTGATCGGCAATCTGGTCTTCGTCCTGCACGTGTCGAGCTATTGGCAGCCGGTCGCGTCCGGCATCATCCTGCTGCTCTCGGTGCTCGCAAGCTCGATCGCCGAAAAGGCCGCGAGGAACCGCGTCCAATGAGCGCTTTCCTCGCCCGCAACCGCCTCATCGTGCTTGCCTATGCCGGCATGGTCGTGCTGCTCCTGGTTACGGCGATTTTCTCGCCTGGCTTCCTCTCGGTCTCCAACATGCGCTCGACGGTGGTGCTGGCGGCCTTCGTCGGTATCGTCGCGCTCGGCCAGACCTTCGTCATCATCGGCGGCGGCATCGACCTGTCGGTGCCCTGGGTGCTGAATTCCGCGGCGATCGTGATGGCGCTGCTCTGCGGCGGGCAGGATCTGCCGCTTATCTGGGTCATGCCGCTGCTGCTTGCCGGCGGCGCCTTCATCGGGCTCATCAACGGCGTCGGCGTCGCCCAGTTCGGCGTGCCGCCGATCATCATGACCTTGGCCACCAATGTCATCCTGCAGGGCCTGATTCTGGTGCTGACCGGCGGTTCGCCGACGCCGTCCGCGCCGGCGCTGATCCAGTTCCTGTCGGTCGGGCGCATCGGCGGCTTCCCGGTCATAGCGCTGATCTGGCTCGCGCTGACGCTGGTCGCCACGCTGTTGCTCTCCAAGGCCGCGTTCGGGCGTCATCTCTATGCGCTGGGAACCAGCGCGACCGTCGCCGAATTCTCCGGCGTGCCGACCGCGCGCACCACCATCCTGACCTACGTCGTCTCCGGGCTCACCGCCGCTTTCGCCGGCATGCTTTTGACCGGCTATTCCGGCCAGGCCTATCTCGGCATGGGCGATGCCTATCTGTTCACCTCGATCGCGGCGGTCGCCATCGGCGGCGCTTCGATCCTCGGCGGCAGCGGGCACTATCTCGGCACCGTCGCTGGCGCCATGGTGCTGACCATTCTCACCGGGCTCCTACCGGCGCTCAACCTGTCGAGCGGCGCGCTGCTCGTCGTCTACGGCGCCGTGATCCTGATCACCGTGTCGATCGGCAGCGAGACCTTCGCCGGGCTCAGCGGCAGAATTCGCGGCAGAAGGGCTTGAGCATGGTCGAAATCACTTGCGTCGTCGATGCCGGAGCAGAGCTGGGCGAGGGTACGCTCTGGGATCCTAAGGCCGGCGTGCTCTGGTGGATCGACATCTGGAAGAAGCTGATCCACCGCTACGACCCGTCGACCGGCAAGGACGAGGTGTTCGAGGCGCCGGAATATCTCGGCTGCCTCGGCCTGCGCGAGAAGGGTGGCCTGGTGCTGACCATGACCGACGGTTTTCATTTCTTCGACCCTGCGACGGGTGTGTTCGAAGCGATCGTCGACCCGGAAGCGCATATGCCGAAGACCCGCTTCAACGACGGCAAGCCGGACCGGCAGGGACGGTTCTGGTCAGGCTCGATGTTCGAGGTGCCCGGCAAGCCGATCGAATTCATCGGCGCGCTATACCGGCTCGATCCCGATCTTTCGGTGCACAAGATCATCGACGGCATCGGCTGCTCCAATGGGCTCGCCTGGAGCCCGGATTCGAAGACCATGTATTTCTCCGACAGCCATGCCGGCGCGGTGTGGGCCTATGATTTCGACCCCGCCACCGGCGATATCGAGAACCGCCGTACCTTCGTCGACATGACGGTCACCGGCGGCGTCGCCGACGGAGCTACGGTCGATGCCGAAGGCTGCTACTGGGTGACCATCCCGGTGACCAGCAAGGTCTGCCGCTACGATCCGACCGGCAAACTGATGCAGACGGTGCTTTTGCCGACCGACCTGCCGACCTGCTGCGAGTTCGGCGGCAAGGACCTCGATATCCTCTATGTCACCTCTGCCGTGCTCAAGCGTCCTGCCAGCCACTTCGTCGGCCAGAAGCATCCGGGCGGCCTGTTTGCGCTCGATGTCGGCGTCAAGGGTCTGACGCTGCCGACATTCAAGGGATAGCGCCGGCAATCTAGGCGCGACATCGCGGGCAGCGCCTCGACCTTGCGCGCCGAGATGGTCCCATCGCCATAAGCGGGTTGACATTCACAGCGCGGGGTGCGTGCCAGCCACCAGAGGAATTTTCCGCGATTTCGGCGTGCAGCTGGAAAACCGTTGGCGGTCATTCGCGGAATCTCCTTGAGGCTGGCGCGCGGATTGATCAGTTTGTCCCCAAGCAGGACCACTTGCCAGGCGGATAGTCGCGGCGGACAGGGAGAGAACAGCAATGCGCACCAAAACCAGCATCCGCGTCGTCGGCTGCCACGCCGAGGGCGAGATCGGCGATGTCATCGTGGGCGGCGTGCTGCCGCCTGCCGGCCGCACGATGATGGAGAAGATGATCACGATGGAACGCGATCACGACCATATCAGGCGCATGCTGATCTGCGAGCCACGCGGCAGCGTTGCCCGGCATGTCAATCTCCTGGTGCCCTCGACGCGCGAGGATTGCGCCGCGGGCGCCATCATCATGGAGCCGACCGAATATCCGCCGATGTCCGGCTCCAACACGATCTGCGTCGCCACGGTGTTGCTCGAGACCGGCATGGTGCCGATGCAGGAGCCCGAGACGCGCTTCAAGCTGGATATGCCCGGCGGCGTCATCGAGGTGCGCGCCGAATGCAGCGACGGCAAATGCCTGTCGATCACGCTGCGCAATGCCCCCGCCTTCGCCGAGCGCCTCGATGCCAATATCGAGGTGGAAGGGCTCGGCACGATCAAGGTCGATATTGCCTATGGCGGCATGTTCTACGCGATTGTCGATGCGCCCGCGCTCGGCTTCTCGGTCACCCCCGACGAGGCCCGCGAATTGGCCGTGGCCGGCGAGAAGGTTCGCCGCGCGGCGCGCGAGCAGCTCGATGTCGTGCATCCGCAGTTCGACAATGTGCGCGGTGTGTCGATCGTGCAGTTCGCCATGCCGTTCCAGGGGCCGGGCAACGTCACGCGCAACACCTGCATCGTCTCGCCAGGACGCTCGGACCGCAGCCCGACAGGAACCGGCACCTCGGCCCGCATGGCCGTGCTGCAGGCGCGAGGCCAGATGAAGGCCGGCGAGGTGCTGATCCATGAATCGATCATCGGCTCGCGCTTCACCGGCAAGATCCTCGAACTCACCGAAGTCGCCGGGCGCAAGGCGATCGTGCCGCAGATAACCGGCAGAGCCTGGATCACAGGAGAGCACAACTACTATCTCGATCCGACGGATCCCTATCCGCAAGGCTATGTGCTGTCGGATACCTGGGGCACCTCGACTTCGGTGACGCAATAGAATTTCCTGCAGCGCGCCGGCCCGGATCACTCGAGCGCCCAGACGCTTCCAGCTCTTGGCCGGGGCGTTTGCGCTTGCAGAATGTCAGCGGACCTTGCAGGGAGGCGCCTGCTCTGATTCCCTGCGGTTGGTGGGGTTGCCTGATTCGTGTGCTTGCTTCGGTTCCGCATGATCGTGCGGCGGAGCCGCAGGTGCCTTCGGTAGAAAGATGAGAAAATGACCGCCAAGCCGGAAATCCTGGAGATGAGGCCCAAGATCACCGTTGTCGGGGTCGGGGGCGCCGGCGGCAACGCCGTCAACAACATGATCGCCGAAGGGCTGCAGGGCGTCGAGTTCGTCGTCGCCAACACCGACGCTCAGGCGCTCACCATGTCGAAGTCGTCGCGGCTGATCCAACTGGGCGCGCATGTGACCGAGGGCCTGGGCGCCGGGTCCTTGCCCCAGGTCGGGAGCGCTGCCGCGGAAGAATCCATCGACGAGATCATGGATCACCTTGCGGGAACGCATATGTGCTTCATCACCGCCGGCATGGGCGGCGGCACGGGGACGGGCGCCGCGCCCGTGATCGCGCGTGCCGCGCGCGATGCCGGCATCCTGACGGTGGCCGTCGTCACCAAGCCTTTCGTGTTCGAAGGCAAGCGCAGGACGCAGGCGGCCGAGGAAGGCATCGAACGGCTTCGCGAGAGCGCCGATACCGTGATCGTCATCCCGAACCAGAACCTCTTCAGGGTCGCCGACGCCAGGACCACGTTCGCCGACGCCTTCGCCATGGCGGACCGCGTTCTCTACGCGGGTGTCGGCTGCATCACCGATCTCATCGTCAAGGAAGGCCTGATCAATCTCGATTTCGCCGACGTGAAGTCGGTGATGCGGGACATGGGCCGGGCGATGATGGGGACCGGCGAGGCCTCCGGGGAGGGGCGCGCCAAGATCGCGGCCGAGGCGGCGATCGCCAATCCGCTCCTCGATGAAGCTTCCATGTCCGGCGCCAGGGGGCTGCTCGTGTCGATTTGCGGCGGCATGGACATGACGCTGTTCGAGGTCGACGAAGCCGCGACGCGGATACGCGAAGAGGTCGACGCCGATGCCGACATCATCGTCGGCGCCATCTTCGACCAGGCATTGGCGGGAAAGTTCCGCGTGTCCGTCGTCGCGACCGGACTGCGCAAGAGCGCCGACATCGCGCAATTCGAGCAGAGGATCGCCTGAGACCACAGGGATCTCGCGGCTGCGCTAGCCCCCGACGGCACGATGCAATCGGCCGATATCCGTTTCCGGCGGCGAACAATCACGACCGCATGGACCCATATCTGTCCAGTTTGGACAAATTCATCGGTCCGTTCGACAGGAGTCGATTTAAGTTCCGGCAGGGAGGAGTAGAACTTAGCGACGATCGATGAAGCGTCGCGCCCCCCGGGGAGGACTATCTTGCTCTTTGCCGTCCACTGTCTCGACCATGCCGATGCGCTTGCGCGCCGGCTTGCCAATTACGATGCCCACAAGGCCTATCTTGCCGCCGGATCGGTCGCGACCGTAATCTCCGGGCCGCTGGTCGCTGCGGACGGTGCGACCATGATCGGCTCGCTCTTCGTGTTTTCCGCGGACAGCATCGAAGATGTGAAGGCGTTCAACGCCGCCGACCCGTTCAATGCCGCCAATGTCTGGCAAAGCGTCAGCATCAATCCCTTCCTGCTGCGTGTCGACAATCGCGGCTGACGGGGAGAGGCTCGATGAAAAGCTTCGTCTATAATGGCCAGCCGGCGCGCGTCGTCTTCGGATCTGGCACCATTGCAAGGCTGCCGGAGGAGATCGACCGTCTGGGGCTGAAGCGTGTGCTCGTGTTGGCAACGCCGCCGCAGGAGGCGGACGCGCGGCGTCTGGCCGGATCGCTTGGCGGCACCGCGGCCGGGGTCTATGCCGGGGCGACGATGCATACGCCCGTGTCCGTGACCGAGGACGCGCTGCGGGTCGTGGCGGAACTCGAGGCCGACGGGCTGGTCGCGGTCGGCGGCGGCTCCACGACGGGCCTCGCCAAGGCGATCGCGTTGCGCACCGACCTGCCGCAGATCGTAATGCCGACGACCTATGCCGGCTCGGAAATGACACCCATCCTCGGCGAGACGAAGGATGGCGTGAAGGTCACCCAATCGAGCCCGCGCGTGCTGCCGGAAGTGGTCATCTACGACGTCGACCTGACGATGACGCTTCCCGCCGCGTTGTCGGGGACAAGCGGCATGAACGCTATCGCCCATGCGGTCGAGGCGCTCTACGCGAGGGAAAGCAACCCGGTTATAAACCTGATGGCCGCCGAGGCCATCGGCGCATTGGCGAGCGCCTTGCCGGTCATCGCCGAGAAGCCGCATGACCGCGATGCACGCTCCAAGGCGCTTTACGGCGCCTGGCTCTGCGGCATCTGCCTCGGCTCGGTCGGCATGGCGCTGCACCACAAACTTTGCCACACGCTGGGCGGCAGTTTCGATCTGCCGCACGCGGAGACCCATACGATCGTGCTCCCGCATGCGCTGGCCTATAACGCCCCCGCCATTCCGGCGGTCATGGAAACCCTGCGGGCCGTGCTGAAGACGAACGACCCGGCGACGGCTCTCTACGATCTTGCGGGCAGGATCGGCGCAAAGCGCGCCCTGTCTGAGATAGGCATGCCGTCCGACGGGATCGACACCGCGACGGACCGCGCGCTGGCCAATCCCTACTGGAACCCGCGGGCGCTGGAGCGGGAACCGATCCGGGCTCTTATCGCGCGCGCCTATGCCGGCGAGCCGCCGCGGGCCTAAGAAACCGAACGTCCCTCGAGGAGTTATCGCCATGACAGGCACCGCAGACGCCGCTCGACCGAAATATCCCTATTTCGAGGAAGAGACCTCGGTCGACGTGGTCAACGCGCGCATGGGGCCGGATGTCGACCCGCGCCTGCGGCAGGTGATGGGCGTGCTGGTGAAGCACCTGCACGCCGCCATCAAGGAGATCGAGCCGACGCATGAGGAGTGGCTGCAAGGCATCAAGTTCCTCACCGATGTCGGCAAGATGTGCTCCGACTGGCGGCAGGAATTCATCCTTCTTTCCGATACGCTCGGCGTTTCGATGCTTGTCGACGCGATCAATCACCGGCGTCCGAACGGCGCCACGGAAAACACCATCCTCGGACCGTTCTATGTGCCGGAGGCCCCGCGCTACGAGCACGGCGCTAACATCTGCCTCGACGGCAAGGGCGAGCCGATGGTGGTGCGCGGTCGCGTGCTCGACACGCAAGGCAAGCCGATCGCCGGCGCGCTGATCGACGTCTGGCAGACCAATGACGACGGCTTCTACGACGTCCAGCAGAAGGACGTCCAGCCCGACTGGAATCTGCGCGGGGTCTTCACCGCCGACGAGAAGGGCGAGTACTGGTATCGTTCGGTCAAGCCGCGCTACTATCCGATCCCCGACGACGGACCGGTCGGAAAGATGCTCGCCGCGCTCGGGCGTCATCCGAACCGCGCGGCGCATGTGCACTACATCGTCAGCGCGCCGGGTTACGATCCCGTCATCACCCACATCTTCGCGCCCGATTGCCGCTACCTCGCCGAGGACGCCGTCTTCGGCGTGAAGGATTCGCTGATCGCCGATTTCACCAAAGTCACCAACCCGGAAAAGGCGCGCGAGCTCGGTTTCGACGCTCCGTTCTGGTCCGTCGAATGGGATTTCGTCCTGGCTCCCAAGACCGCCGGAACTTGAGGCTGGGCAGTTTCGTCCAAATTGGACAAAAGCTGGCGTCGAGCCGCCTGATCGGCTTATCCTTCCGCGCTGGAAGGAGAATGTTCGGATGAACGATCACGAGTTCCTGCGCGTCTATGATTTCGTGGATCGCCTGCGCAGACCTTTCCTCGGCGTCACGGATGTCGAGGACGAGGCCGCCTGGCGCATCATCCACTACCTCATGCGCTCGGAGCTCGAGGGCTATCCGGTGACGATCAGCAAGCTCGCGCTGGTCTCCAATCTCCCTCACGGCACCGCGATCCGGCGCATCCAGGGCATGATCGACGGCGGATTGATCGAAAGGCGGGCGGCTTCCGAAACGGCCAAGCGCTTCACGCTTCACCCGACGGCACGCCTCTCGAACCTCGCCATCAATTATGCGGCGGAGACAAAAGCCCTGATCGCCGAGATCGTCGGCGGCCGCAACAATGAGGAGCATGAGGCCGACTATTATTTCGGCGCGCCGCAGCGCGGCAGTCCGATCATCCCGCCGATCAACCTTTTGACCAACAGGGTCACGAAAGGCGTCGAGCTGCAGTTCCTGCTGAACGACGACAATTACTTCGCCGCCATGCGCAACACGTGGTCGGACTTCCGCAACAATCTGGCGAGCGCCAAGAGCTTCAAGCTTGTGCACCAGAACGATCTTTACCGGGAGGGCCTGGCGAACGGCGCGCGCACCATCTCGGCCTACGACATGATCGCGATCGACATGCCTTGGCTCGGAGAATTCGCGAGCAAGGGACTTGTCCTGCCGATCGGCGAGACGATCCGCGAATCCGGCATCAACCCGATGGATTTCCATCCGTCGATCTGGTCGACGACGACCTGGCAGCGCGTCGAATACGGTGTGCCGATCTATTGCACGATAGAGGTGCTGGCCTGCCGGTCGGATCTCTTCGAAAGCGAGGGGCTGGCGCTGCCGCGCACCTTCGACGACGTCATCAGCGCCGGGCGCGCATTCCACAATCCGGCCGCGGAACGCTACGGCATCGCCTGGAACGCGGCGCACCGGCCGCTGGCATCGAGCTTCATGTTCTTCCTCGGCTGCTGCGGCCAGACCGTGCTGTCGATCCGCCGCACGCCGACGGGCTATTCCACCGAAAACCTCGATGCGCAGCATATGCGGCCGCAGATCGACAGCGAAGCCGGCCTGCTGGCGCTCGACTACATGCATCGCATGCTGGAGATCGCCCAGCCCGGCGCGCTCGAGGCGCATTGGGACGATTCCTGCGCGGTCTTCCTGCGCGGCCAGAGCGCGATGGGCTATGTCTGGACGATGCGCGCCGCGCAGTTCGAGGCCGAAGTCCGCTCCGCCGTCAAGCGCCGCGTGGCCTACGTTCCGCAGCCTTCAGGACCGGGCGGCACCAACACCTCGCCGATCGGCGGGTTCCTGTTGTGCATCCCTTCCAACATCGATCCGAAGCGTCTGCCGCTGGCGGCTGAAGCGCTGGCCTGGATGGCATCGCGCGAGGCGATGAAGGAGCATGTGAAGAACGGCTTTCCCGTCGCGCCGCGTTTCTCGGTCAGCGCGGATCCGGAGGCGATCGGCAGCTCGCAGCTCGTGCGCTTCGTCGGCAGCCTCGCCAACCGCAATCTGCTGCGCAACTGGCAGCGCCCGCCGGTGCCGTTCTACACCGGCATGGAGCGCATCATCGGCGAGGAGGTTCACGACGCGCTTTCCGGCCGCAAATCCGACCGAGCGGCCCTGAAAGACGCCCAGGACCGCATCGAGCGGATCGTCGACCGCGTCGGCTGAATCCGTTTTCTTGCGACGCGCCTTGAAGCAGTTCAGCGTTTGATGGAATCGCCTGCTGCAACTCCTTGTTTTTGCGCAATTCCAAAGGAGAACCGCAGTGCGGTTCTCCTGAAATCTCTTTGTTTTGACGCAATTCCGGACGGAAAACCGCTCACACTTTTCCGGGAATTGCTTTAGGCGATCGCCCGTATCGAGCCGCCATCCACGCCCCAGACGGAGGAGGTGACAAAGGAGGCGAGATCGGAGGCCAGGAAGACGATGACGTTGGCCACTTCCTCCGGCTTGCCGAGGCGGCCGAGCGGCAGCTGGCGCAGCGACATCTCGTGCTCGACGGCCTTCTGCGGCTCCATATTGTGAAACTTGCCCATGGTTTCGGCAAAGCCGCCGGGCTGGGTCCAGAACGGCGTCCAGATCGGGCCGGGAGCCACGGCGTTGATGCGGATGTTGTTGGCGCCTTCGGTGCGCGCCAGACCCTTGGTCAGGGCGAGCACCGCCGCCTTGGACGCCGAGTAGTCGATCGGAACGCCTTCCGGTTGGCGCGCAAGGTCCGAGCCGTTGTTGACGATCGCGCCGTGTCCCTGCTTGCGCATGACCGGCAGGACGACGCGCGTCGTGCGGACATAGCTCATGAAGTTGAGCGAGAAGGTCTTGTCCCACTCGGCGTCGGTCAGTTGGTCGAAGGTCCGCACCGCGCCGGCGCCGACATTGTTGACGAGGACGTCGACAGTGCCGCCGAAATGGGCGATGGCGGCCGTCACCTTTTTCTCGATATCATCTGCCGAGGAAAGGTCGGCCTTGAACGTCGCGGCCGTGCCGCCGGCAGCCGTGACCGCGGCCGACGTCTCGGCGAGGGCCGCTTCGTCGATGTCGAAAAGCGCCACGCGGCTTGCCTCGCGGCCGAACGCTATCGCCGTTTCGCGGCCGATGCCCTTCGCCGCCCCGGTGATCAGCACCACCTTGCCCTTGAGATTGGTTTCCATTTTGATCCTCCCTATCTTGCGGCGAATTGCGCCATGGTTGTTTCGAACGAGCGTCGCGCCGCCTCTTCGAGCGGCAGCACGCGATGCCTCTTTGAAATCACTTCGACCGAGTAGAAGCCGTCGAAGCCGGTCTTGCGGATCGCGTCGATGAAGGCGGGGGGATTGAGCACGCCCTCGCCACAGAGCCGGCGTTCGTAGATCGTGTCTTCCCAAAGCGTGCCGACGACCTTCTCATCCGCGTCGTCGAGCTCGACCGAGACGACATATTGTTTCGGCACGGCGGCGACGGCTTCGTAAGGGATGCCGCCGCGGCCGACATGCCAGATGTCGAGCAACAGGCCGCCGTTGGCCTTCGCCGCGCCTTCGACGATGGCGCGCGCGGTTTCCAGGGTGCGCACGTTGGAGAACGGCATCACCTCCAGCGCGATCCTGGTTCCGTAACGGGCGGCGTCGTCGCAGATCGCGGCGAAGCTGTCCGTGACCTGCCCAAGGTCGATCGTGTCGGCATCGAATTCCGGCGCGATCTTGACGTCGCGGGCGCCGAGCGCCTCCGCCGCCTCGAAGAGCTCGCGCCGAACCTTGTCCGATGCGGCGCGCAGGGCGCCGGACGCGAACCAGTGGGTGATGAACTCCAGCTCGACATGCGGCATGCCATTGGCGTCGAGGATGCGGCGCATCTCCTTCAGGCCGATCTTCTCGCGCGTCGCCTGCAGATCAGCATGGATCAGGCCGACGCCCTTGTATCCGGCCCTGGCCGCCGCCTCGACACGCCGGGCGAACGGAAAGGGGCTGATCTCGTTCGGCGCGAACGGATAGACGTCGCCGGAGATGGTCCAGTAGGCGGCGACGAGTTCAATGGGTTTGCTCATCATGTTCTCCTCAGACCGAGGCGCCTTCCGACCCGGTGCGGAAATCGAAGCTGGTCGTCAGGCCGCCGTCGGCGATGATCTCGGCGCCATTGAGCGCAGTGGAGGCGTCGGAAAGCAGGAAGAGGCCGGCGCGGGCGACCTCGGCCGGATCGAGGATGCGGCCGGCCGGCTGGCGGTTGGCGCGCGCGGCGAGGAAGCGGTCCGGATCGTTGGCGGATTTCATGTGCCGCTCGAAGAGGCCGGCGAGCATCGGCCCGGGGCTCAGCACGTTCGCGCGTATTCCCTGGCGCGCATGGTCCATCGCAACTGTGCGGGTAAGCTGGCGGACCGCGCCCTTCGAGGCGGCGTAGACGGCAAGCTGCTGCTCGGCGAAGGTCGCGTCGATGCTGGCGACCGCCACGATCGGGCCGCCGCCGCGCGCGGTCATCAACGGCAGCATGGCGCGAAAGGCGAGCGCCGTGCCGATGAAATTGACCGACATGGTCCTTTCCATCGCCGCTTTGTCGAATTCGAGGATGGTGCCGACAGTCAGCATGGCCGCCGACGTCACGAGGCCAAGCGTTCCAGGATTTTCCCTGGCGATCATGTCCGTGATGCCGGCCCAGGTCGCCTCGTCGGTAACGTCGCCCCGGACATGCGAATAGCGTTCGCTTGCAAGGCTCTCGGGCGCCGGCGCGAGATCGACGCCGATCGTGCGCACGCCGCTTTCGGTCAGCAGCCGGGCAATGTTAGTACCAAGACCAGAAGCCGTTCCGGAGACCACGACAAGGTCCGGCAAGGCGTTGCTAAAGACTGGCTCCGTGGCCATGGGGTATTCCTCTTTTCTGACGTCGGGAAGGGTGAGGCACGGCGGCGGGCCGCCGTGCCTCGGATGCGGATAATCAGCGGCCGAGCGCGGCGTTGCAGTCGGCGACGTTGGCCTTGGTGATGATCTCGTGCGGCAGGAAGATCTGCTTCTCCACCTTCTTGCCGTCGAGGAGATCGGCGACAGCCTGCGCGGCATATTTGCCGTCGTCGATCGGCGACTGCAGGACGGTGGCGTATTGCGTACCGTCCTTGATCTGGTTGACGCCCTCGATCGAGCAGTTGGAGCCGACCAGGACCAGGCTTGCCGGATCGATGCCGGCGCGCTTGGCGGCGACGATCACGCCTGACATCATGTTGTCGGCCTGCGCATAGACGCCCTTCACGCTTGAGCCGAGTTGGGTGAAGAGGGCGGCGGCGGCATCCGTCGCCTTGGTCTGGTCCCAGTTGCCGTTCTGCTTGCCGGCCACCTGAATGCCGCTTGCCTTCTTGCCCAGGACATCCTCGAAGCCCTGCGAGCGCTGGATCTGAGGCGGTGTTCCGGGAACGCCCTCGACGATGAAGACCTTGCCGTCGCTGCCGAGCTTCTTGTCGGAGAAACCCTTGATCATGGCTTCGCCGGCGGACTCGCCGTTGCCGATGTCCGACGGGCCGGTGAAGACGTCCCAGAATTGCGAATATTTCTCGTCCGGCCGCGAGTTGGTGATCACCAGCGGGATGCCGGCCTGCTTGATCTTGCGTAGCGACGGCACGATGGCGCTCGCATCCGCGGGCCAAAGCACGATCGCGTCCGGCTTCTGGGCGATTGCCTGGTCGACCTGCGAGGCCTGCTCGGCGGCGTCGTAGTTGTTGATCTTGACCTCGAGATCGATGCCCGCGGCGGCCGCGACCTCCTTGAAGGCGCGCTGGTGGAGCGCGCAATATTCGCATTCCTCGGTGACCGTCAGCAGGATCACCTTCGCGCCCTTGGCCGCGGCGAAGGCCATTCCCGGCGCCATCAGCCCTCCGACGACCGTGGTCGCCAGCAAAAGTTTGGTGAGTTTTGCGAAGTTCATTTTGGTTACTCCTCCCGTTTCAAGGTTGCACGTTCCCCCGCACCGCCGATCGGCTCGGCGGCGTTGCAAGGATACGTCGGTTGTTTCCGCTAGGCGGAATGCACAGCCCGCGACATTGCGAGCCGTTCGCTCATCCATGCGCCCAACTGACCGTCGAGCAGCACGATCCCCATCAGCACGAGGCCGTTGGCGAAGAGAATCCCCGTCGCCCCCATGCCGATCAGACTCAGTCCATTGTTCATCACCGTCAGGATCAGCGATCCGAGCAGGACATGCGCGGGTGTGCCGGAGCCGCCGCTGAGGGCGACGCCGCCGACGATCGCGGCCGAGACGGCCTGCAGCATCAGCGTGCTGCCGGTGGTCGCCGCGGCGCTGGCGAGGCTCATCGACAGCAGGCTTCCCGCGAGCGCGGCCGTGGCGGCGGAAAGCACGAAGACGATCACCAGCGAGCGGCCGACCCTGGCGCCGCTCGCCGCCGCGACCTGGGGCTTGCTGCCGACGACGCGGATGTCGCGTCCCATCAGCGTGTAGTGCATGAACAGGCCGACGAGCAGGAAAGCGGCAAGCGTCACGACGCTGCGCCAGGAAAGGACGGTCAGCAGCGGATCGTCCAGGGCCATGCCGAGGTCGAAATTGTCGGTACTGATGACCTTGCCGCCGGCGAGCCAGAAGGCGAAGCCGGAGAGCGCCATCATCGAGCCGACCGAGACGACGAGCGACGACACCTTGAAGCGGCTGATCACGAAGGCATTGACCAAGCCGACAAGCACGGCGAACGCCAGCGCGGCGAACATGCCATGGACGAGATTGCCGGCGCCGATGACGAGCGTGATCAGGCCGCCCACGGCGACCATCGAGCCGACGCTCAGATCGAACTCGCCGGCAATCATCGTCAACGACAGGCCGAGCGCGACCATGCCGAGCAGCGCGAAGGACTGCATGAGGGCATAGAGATTGCGGCCGCTGATAAAAGCCGGATTCCAGATCGCGAAGGCGGCGACGAGAGCGGCGAGAAGGACAAGGCGCAGCAGCGTCGCGCCGGAGATCATCTTCGACTTGCGGATCGCGGCCATGGTCTTACCTCCTGAAGCCGAGCGCCAGCGCGCCGAGGATCACCGAGCCGATCACCACCAGGCCCTTGACGATGAGCTGGATCTCCAGCGACAGGCCCTTGAGCAAAAGGATGTTGGAGATCATTGCCAGGAACACGGCGCCGATCGCCGCGTCGAGGATCCGGCCCTGGCCGCCCTTGATCGCCACGCCACCGACCAGCACGGCGGCGATCGCGTCGAAGTCCAGCCCCGCGCCGAGCTTGAGGTTGCCCTGCGCCGCCTGCGAGCCATAGAGCGCGCCGGCAAAGGCCGCAGCCATGGCGGCGAACATATAGGCAAGCACAAGCGTGCGGCCGACGCGCAGGCCTGTGAAGCTGGCCGCCTTCGGGTTCAGCCCGATCAGGCGAAGCTCCCGGCCGAAGCGGGTCCGCTCGACGATGAAGCTCAGCACGATCGCCGCCAACAGGAAGAGCAGGATCTGATTGGGCAGGCCGAGGGTCCGTCCGACCCCGAGCCAGCTCGCGTCTCCCTGGCCCACGACCGTCAGGCCGCCGGAATAGAACGAGCCGGCGCCGGTGATGATCGAAGCCATCGCTATCGTGGTGATGATCGGATTGGTGCGGAACAGGCCGACGGCGATACCCTGGGCCAACCCGAACAGCCCGCCGATCAGGACCACCAGGATCACGCTCGCGAACAGGCCGAAATGCAGGAAGGATGCAAAAAGAATGGTGGAGACGGCGGCCGTCGCGCCCATCGACAACATGAAGAGATTGCCGGAAAGCGTGATAAGCGCCATGCCGACCGCGGCGATGCCGACCGCGGACGTGGAGTACATGATCGCCGACACATTGGCGCCCGAGGAAAAGCCGGGAATGGTGAATGTTGCCCACAGGGCGAACAGCACCGTGGCTGCCCACACCGCGGTGGACTGGATGCGCTCCGGCCGCATCAGGCTGGCGCCGAGCGCCGCCGCGTCGAATCCGACCAAGGCCCTGCCTCCGCTGCTTATATTGCCGTTGATGCTCATGCCGCCCTCCCGATGTCCGGACCGCGAACGACATCGCCCAGGATGGAATCCATGGTCGTCTCCTCGACCGGCAGGTCACGAACGATCTCGCCGCGGAAGACTGTGATCACGCGCTGCGACAGCTCCCGGATCTCTTCCAGGTCCGTCGAAAAGAACAGGACGACCAACCCCTCGCGGGCGAGCGCCTGGATTTCGCGGTAGATCTCGGTGCGGGCGCCGACATCGACACCGCGTGTCGGCTCGTTGAGCACCAGGATCCTGGGCGAGAGCGCGACCGACTTGGCGATAGCCACTTTCTGCTGGTTGCCGCCCGAAAGCGTCGACGCCGCAGCCGGCAGCCGGCGGACGTCGATCTGGAACCGGCGGGCAAGCTCGCTCGCCTGCCTGCGCGCATCGGCAAGCGTCAGGACGCCGAAGCGGTTGAGGCGGTCAAGGATCGCCGCTGTGAGGTTGACCTCGATGGGGGCTCCGAGGAAGAGGCTCTTGCCGGCGCGGTCCTCCGAGACATATGCGATACCGGCACGGCTCGCCGCCGCAATCGAAGTGACCTCGACCGAAGAGCCGTCGACCCTGATCGTGCCGGCATAACGCCGCTCCAGGCCTGCCAGCGTTTCGACCAGCGCATTGGCGCCGGAGCCCAGCTGACCGATGACGCCGACGATCTCGCCGGCGCGGAAGGCAAGATCGACGGGGCGGTATTTTCCCGCGACGCCAAGTCCCGCAAGCTCGATCACCGTCGCCGCCTCGGGCCCGGCCCGGTCGCGCGTTGCATGCCCCGAGGTTACCTCGCGACCGATCATCTCGGCGACGAGCTCGTCATTGGTCCATTGCGCGGTCGGTTTCGTCAGGATGCGCTGTCCGTTCCGGAACACGGTCGTGCGATCGGTGAGGGCGAAGATCTCCGGCAGGCGATGGCTGATATAGACGACGGCCGTTCCCTTGGCGCGCAGCCAGCGCACCGTGGCGAAGACCCGCTGGATCTCGGCGTCGGAAAGGCTCGCGGTCGGTTCGTCGAGGATGAGCACGCGCGCTCCGCGCATCACGGCGCGGCAGATTTCGAGGAGCTGCTGCTCGGCAATCGACAGGTTTCCGGCCTCGAGGTTGAGCGGCACATCCGACAGCCCGAGCTGATCCAGGGTCTCGCGTGCACGCGCCCTGTAGCGGGCGCGGATATAAAGCTGGGAGATATCGGGGTCGCCCAGAAGCACATTGTCCAGCACGGACAGATGCGGAATGATCGACAGTTCCTGATAGACGACGGAAACAAGTTTCGGATTGGTGAGCTCACCGGGCCGCAGCAAATGCCCGCCGACGCGGACCTCGCCTTCGTCCGCAGGCATGAGGCCGGCGATGATACGCACCAACGTGCTCTTGCCGGCGCCGTTCTCGCCGCAAAGAGCATGGATCTCGCCGGCGTGAAGATCGAAGTCGATGCCCTTCAGCGCATGGACCCCGCCGAACGACTTGCGCAAGTTCGTGACCGTGAGAACGGCTTGCATAGCTCGTGAAACCTCCCAACACCGCGCCTCCGAGCGGTGCCAAAAGGCTTAAACGACAAGTTCGCCGGGGGTCGCGGGTAAATGGTCCACATTGGACTTTCTGTCCTGCCGGCGCATCGTTACCGCGCGGGCTATGTGCAGCACTCCTTCTCGGAGCACCGATGAATCTGATCCGCGCCGATCTGCGCGAGCTGGCGAGCAGGTCTACGGAGCGTCTTCTTTAGTCGGTCTGGATCCAGACCGCCTTGGTCTCCAGATACTCGTGCAGATGCTCGACGCCGCCCTCGCGCCCGTAGCCGGACATCTTCATGCCGCCGAACGGCACGGCCGGGTCGATGGCGTGATACATGTTGACCCAGACCGAGCCGGCCTTGACGCGGCGCGCGAGCTTGTGCGCGGTGCCGAGATTGGTGGTGAATATGCCGGCCGCGAGACCGTAAGGCGTCGCATTGGCGCGCGCGACGACCTCATCCAGCGTGTCGAAGGGCATGGCCGAGATGACCGGCCCGAAGATCTCTTCCCGCGCGATGGTCATCTTGTCCGACACCGCGCCGAAGACGGTCGGCGCGATGAAGTTGCCGCCGTCATAGAGCTCGCCCGTCAGCCTTGAGCCGCCGGCGACCAGCCTGGCGCCTTCGTCGTTGCCGGCCTTGATGTAGCCTTCCACCTTGCCGGCCTGCCTCGCATTGATCAGCGGCCCGATCTCGGTTTCCGCCTCGATGCCGTGGCCGATGCGCAGCCTGCCGGCGAACTCGGCGACCCGGCGCACGAATTCGTCATGGATCTCGCGCGCCACGAACAGGCGCGAGCCGGCAATGCAGATCTGGCCGGAATGCACGAACACCGCCATCGCCGCGACCGGCACGGCCTTGTCGATATCGGCGTCGCGGCAGACGATGATCGGCGACTTGCCGCCAAGCTCCAGCGAGACCCGCTTGAGGTTGGCGACGCCGGCGCGGGCGATGGCCTGGCCGGTCAGCGTCGAGCCGGTGAAGACGATCTTGTTGACGTCGGGATGTTCGGCAAGC
This sequence comes from Mesorhizobium sp. B2-8-3, assembly GCF_006440815.1. NCBI lineage: Bacteria > Pseudomonadati > Pseudomonadota > Alphaproteobacteria > Hyphomicrobiales > Phyllobacteriaceae > Mesorhizobium > Mesorhizobium sp. B2-8-3. The sequence goes on along the minus strand of NZ_VFTW01000009.1, from coordinate 164,716 downwards.
CGCGCGCCGGCCTCGGCGCCGGTTCCGGTGACGATGTTGACGACACCGTCGGGCACGCCGGCTTCCTGCATCAGCTTCGCGATCAGAAGCGGCGTCAGCGATGCATCCTCCGACGGCTTCAGCACGATGGTGCAGCCGGTGGCCAGGGCCGGCGCGATCTTCCAGATCGAGGCGGCGGTCGGGGCATTCCAGGGGATGATCGCGCCGACGACGCCGACCGGTTCGCGCCGGGTGAAGGTGACGATCTCGCCGGGGATCGAATTGTCGATCGCTTCGCCATGCAGGGCGGTCGCCATGCCGCCATAGAAGCGCAGCATGCCGATGACCCGGCGCCGGTTGGCCAGCGTGCGGGTGATCGGCAACCCCATGTCGAGTGTGTCGGAGACGCTGAGCTCTTCCCAGTGCTTCTCGAACAGGTCGGCGATCCGCAAAAGCACGCATTGCCGCTCGTAAGGCGAGAATTTCGACCAGGGGCCTTCGAAGGCCGCGCGCGCCGCGGCCACCGCCGCGTCGATGTCGGCGGCCGACCCGCGCGGCACGGTTGCCAGCACTTCGCCCGTCGCCGGGTTCAGCGCCTGCATCTCCTCACCGGATTGCGCCGCGACCCATTTGCCGCCAATGAACATCGGCCGGAATTCGCCATGGTAGAGCGTGGTGGCCTTCGCCCTCGGGTCGAAGTTCAGGGTCATCGTCTCCTCCTCACGAATTCCGACGCGACTATTACTCCGGCTGCCGGCGACCTCAAACAAGGAAAGCTAAAAGGGCGTTCAGATAATCGGACAACGCGCGCATTCTCCGTCGGCAATGCATCGACAATGGAGAGCTTTGCGGCGAAGCCGATCTGGCCCCAGTCGGTATTGGGCGGCTGCCGGTGGCACAGGCCTGTGTCGGTCCGGCAGGCTAACCGGCGCCGGCCTCTTCCATCGCCCGACAGTTTTGCAAGGTGCAAGGTTGCGCCAGGCCGGGCCGGCGGTTATGCCGGTCGATATTTCCAGACGAAAGGCAGAACCGATGAAGGTCGTTTCCACCTCCAAATCGCATGGCGGCATCCAGGGCGTCTATTCCCACGCTTCCGAGGTCTGCGCCTGCGACATGACCTTCGCCGTCTTCGTGCCGCCCCAGGCCAAGGACGGGCCGCTCCCGGTCCTGTGGTACCTGTCGGGCCTCACCTGCACGCATGCCAACGTCATGGACAAGGGCGAGTACCGGCGGATGGCATCCGAGCTTGGGCTCGTCATCGTGTGTCCCGACACCAGCCCGCGTGGACCTGATGTTCCCGACGAGAAGGACAATTGGCAGTTCGGCTGCGGCGCCGGCTTCTACCTCGATGCGACGCGGGAACCTTATGCGAAAAACTATCGCATGTATTCCTACATCACCGAGGAACTGCCGGCGCTGATTGCCGCCAACTTCCCGGTCGACATGGCACGCCAGGCCATCTTCGGCCATTCGATGGGCGGACATGGCGCGCTGACGATCGCGCTCAAGAATCCGCAACGCTACCGGAGCTGCTCGGCTTTCGCGCCGATCGTGCAACCGTCGACGGCCGGCTGGTCGCGGCCGGCCTTCGAAAAATATCTCGGGCCGGGCGAGAAGAGCTGGCGCGCCTATGATGCCACGCTGCTGATCGAGGACGGCAAGCGCTATCCTGAGTTTCTCGTCGACCAGGGCACGACCGACGGCTTTCTTGAGGATGGTCTTCGGCCATGGCTGCTCGACGAGGCGTGCAAGAAGGCAGGGATCGACCTCACCCTGCGCATGCAGGACGGCTACGACCATTCCTACAATTTCATCTCGACTTTCATGGACGATCACCTGAAGTGGCATGCCGCGCGGCTTGCGTGATTGTCATCCGTAAAATGCGCGCCCGGCCGCCCTGGAACGGTCTATTCCGCGTCAGCCATGGCTGACAATCGGGCATTCACCTTCTGGTGAGCGCGAGAATTTCCGGCGGAACATTCGTCTTTTCGCGCTGTTACATCCAAGCAGCAGCGCGGAAAGGAGCTTCCGCATGGACAACCCGCAATCCACGGCAAGCATAGTTGGCCATCCCATCCATCCCATGCTCGTCACCATCCCGATCGCCTTTTTCGTCGGGACGTTGCTCACCGATATCGTCTATTGGCAGACAGCCGAAATGACCTGGGCCAATTTTTCGGCCTGGCTTGTAACCGTGGGTGTCATCGTCGGTATTCTGGCCGCCATCGCGGGGCTTACCGACTTTCTTGGCGACCGCAAGATACGCGCTCAGCCGACGGCATGGCTGCATATGGCCGGCAATCTCGTCGCGCTTGTTTTGTCCTTCTTCAACATGCTCATCCACACCCGCGATGCCTGGACGTCCGTCGTGCCAACCGGGCTGATCCTGTCGGCGCTGGTGGTGATCATCCTGATCTTCACCGGCTGGCTCGGCTGGGGGCTGGTCTATCGCCATCATGTAGGAGTGGCCGATGAGACGGTCTGACAGCGCGATCAAATGGACGACCGCGGCGCTTTGCTGCGCAATGGCCGCGGGCGTTGCCGGCTGCAGCGACGACAACACCGACCCGAACACGCAGATCGGCCCGAATCCGAAACTGCCGGAGATAAACCAGTACCTGTTCCCGCCGATGCATCTGGCCTCGGTGGTCGGGTGGAAAAACGACGAAAAGCCGACCGTCGCGCAGGGCCTGCAGATCGAGGCGATGGCTAAGGGACTTCAGCATCCGCGCTCGCTTTACGTGCTGCCAAATGGCGACATATTGGTGGTGGAATCGACGGCGCCGACCGAAGCATCGGTCAAGCGGCCCAAGGACATCGTCATGGGCTGGGTCGAGAACTGGGTCACTTCCGGCGGCGACACCGGGCCGAGCAACCGCATCACACTGTTGCGCGACACCAATGGCGACGGCAAGCCGGACTACCAGGGCGTGTTCCTCGACCATCTCAACTCGCCCTTCGGCGTGGCGCTGGTCGGCAACGACCTTTATGTCGCCAATACGGACGCGATCGTGCGCTATCCCTATCAGCCGGGCGACACAAAGATCACGGCGCCGGGCAAGGTGCTAACGCAACTGCCGGGCGGGCCGATCGATCACCACTGGACGAAGAGCCTGGTGGCGAGTCCCGACGGTGCGCTGCTCTATGTCGGCGTCGGCTCGAACTCCAACATTACCGAGAACGGCATCCAGGCCGAGAAGGACCGCGCCGCGATCTGGGAGGTCGACCGCGCCACCGGCCGCTGGCGCATTTTCGCCAGCGGGTTGCGCAACCCCAACGGGCTGTCGTTCGAACCTGAAAGCAAGGCGCTTTGGACGGTGGTCAACGAGCGCGACGAACTCGGGCCCAACCTCGTGCCGGATTATATGACGTCGGTGAAGGACGGCGCCTTTTATGGCTGGCCATACAGCTATTACGGCCAGCACGTCGATCCGCGCGTGATGCCGCAGCGGCCGGACATGGTGGCGAAGGCCATCCCACCGGACTACGCGCTGAGCTCGCATGTCGCGCCGCTCGGGCTTGCCTTCTACACCGCAAGCAACCTGCCGCAATCCTATCGCGGCGGTGCCTTTGTCGGCGAGCATGGCAGTTGGGACCGCTCCCGCTTCAACGGCTACAAGGTCGTCTTCGTGCCGTTCAGCGGCGGGCATCCTAACGGCATGGCGCAGGACGTCGTCACCGGCTTCCTCAACGACAAGGGCGAGGCGAGGGGCCGCCCGGTCGGCGTTGCCGTCGACAAATCCGGCGCCCTGCTGATTGCCGACGATGTCGGCAACACGGTGTGGCGGGTCACCGCCGCGGCGCCCGGATCCACGTAGGAACCAGGCTCAATCCCCCGACATCGAGCGGGCCATGTCGAGGAAGGCGCGCACGAGCTTGCCGCCGCTGCGCTCGCGCAGGCAGATCAGCGCTTCGTCCATCAGCGTCTCCGGCGCGTCGATTGTGATCGGCACCAGCCGCGAGTCGTGGCCGAACTCGGCCGCCGAGACGAAACCGACGCCGGCTCCGGAGGCGACGATCTCGCGCACGGCCTCACGGCCTTCCGCTTCGATGGCGGGCTTCAGCTCGACATTCGAAGCCGCTGCGAGATCTTCCAGCTTCTTGCGCGTTTTCGAACCGCGCTCGCGCATCACGAGCGGTTCCCGCGCGAGTTGTCCGAGCGTCAGCGATTTCCTGTCCGACAACGGGTGTTCGGCGGAGACGAAGGCGGTGATCGGCGTCGAGTTGAGTTTGAGCATCTCGAAATCGCGTCCCGCCGGCATTTCGCCGAGAACGCCGATATCGGCTTCATAGCTGTAAAGGCTGCTGATCACGGTTTCCGTGTTACCGGAGCGCACGGACACCTGGACGCCGGGGTAGCGGGCGCGAAAGGCGCCAAGGATATGCAGCAGATGGTGCGCCGCGTCGGCAACGATGCGCAACGTGCCGGAGCGCAACGCGCGCGATTCGGTCAAAAGTTCGAGCGCCTGCTGCTCGGTCTCGAACATGCGGTGGGTGATCTCGAGCAGCCTCTGGCCCTGAGTGGTCAGCGTGACCTGCTTCTTGTTCCGGTTGAACAGGAGCACGTCATATTCTTCCTCCAGCTTGCGCACCTGGTCGGAAATCGCCGGCTGGGTCAGGAAAAGCGCCTCCGCCGCACGCGAGAAGCCGCCGGAAATGGCCACCTGATGAAATGCTCTGAGCTGGACATAACGCATCCGCGTGGTTCCCGTACTGGCGCCTGAGCGTCAGGCTGTTATCATCAATCAGATCGATACATCAATACAAAATAACGATTTTACAAATATGTCCTACCCGCCGAGAATGACTGTCATATTCCGATGACAGGATCGAAGTGGGAGGGCAGCATGCTCGCTGAGATGAAACTTGCGGCGGCCAAGCCGCTGGATGGGCCGGCACTCGGCGAACCTTATCTGCTGACGCCCGGCCCGCTCACCACGGCTTACGCGGTCAAGCAGGCGATGCTGCGCGACTGGGGCTCCTGGGACGGCGATTTCCGCGCCATGACCGCCGAGCTTCGCCGCCGCCTGCTGGCGCTCACCGGCGACAGCCGTGACGAGTTCGATTGTGTGCCGATGCAGGGCAGCGGATCGTTCTGCGTCGAAGCCATGCTCGGTTCGTTCGTTCCCAGGGATGGCAAGGTGCTGGTTTTGGCCAACGGCGCCTACGGTCTGCGCGCGGCGCAAACCATGCAGTATATCGGCCGCGCCTACACGCTGATCGATAAGGGCGACTATCTGCCGCCGCGCGGCGAAGAGGTCGCGGCGGCTCTCGAGGCCGACCCCGCCATCACCCATGTCATCGCCATCCATTGCGAAACCAGTTCCGGCATCCTCAACCCGGTCGCCGAGATATCGGAGGCTGTCTATGCCAACGGCCGCAAGCTGCTGGTCGATTCAATGAGCGCGTTCGGCGCCATCCCGCTCGACGTCAATGAGATCCGATACGAGGCGATGGTGTCGTCGGCCAACAAATGCATCGAGGGCGTGCCGGGTTTCGGCTTCGTCATCGCCCGCAAGAGCGAACTGGAGGCAGCCAAGGGGCGCAGCCATTCGCTGTCGCTCGACGTCCATGCGCAATGGGCGAACATGAACAAGACCGGGCAGTGGCGCTACACGCCGCCGACGCATGTCGTCGCGGCCTTCCTCGAGGCGCTGCGCCTGCACGAGGCGGAAGGCGGCGTCGCCGGCCGCGGCGCGCGCTATACGGTGAACCGCGACGTCATGGTGGCCGGCATGCGCGCGCTCGGTTTCGAGACGTTGCTCAAGGATCGCTGGCTGTCGCCGATCATCGTCACCTTCTTCAGCCCTGCGCATCCGAACTTCGCCTTCGACAGGTTCTACGAACTGATGAAGGACAAGGGCTTCATCATCTATCCGGGCAAGCTCACGGTCGTGGACTCCTTCCGCATCGGCTGCATCGGCCAGATGGACGAGCATGTCATGCGCCGTGTGGTCGAAGCAGCCTCCCAGTCGCTGAACGAAATGGGCGTCGACACCGCCGCCCCGTCCCCCGCCGCTATCGCCGAGCGCGCCAAGCTCGCCGCCTGAAGGTCTTTTGAGGATTTCCGATGAACCAGATGTCTCCCGTCAACGTCACGGCCAACGGCCGTTCCTATGCCTGGCCGCGCGTGCCGGCCATCGCCATCTGCCTCGACGGCTGCGAGCCGGCCTATCTCGACGAGGCTATTCATGCCGGACTGATGCCAGCGCTCGAAAAGATCAAGAAGAAGGGCACGGTGCGCTTCGCCCATTCGGTGATCCCGAGCTTCACCAACCCCAACAATCTGTCGATCGCCACCGGCCGGCCGCCAGCTGTGCACGGCATCTGCGGCAACTACCTCTACAACCCGGAGACGGGCGAGGAGGTGATGATGAACGACCCGAAGTTCCTGCGCGCGCCGACGGTGTTCCAGGCCTTCTACGATGCAGGCGCCAAGGTGGCGGTGGTGACGGCCAAGGACAAGCTCAGGGCGCTGCTCGGCAAGGGACTGAAGTTCGACGACGGCCGGGCGATGTGCTTCTCGGCCGAGAGGTCCGACACCACGACGAAAATCGAGCACGGCATCGACAACGCGTCGAAGCATTTCGGCCTGCCAGTGCCCGAGGTCTATTCCGCGGAGCTTTCGGAATTCGTCTTCGCCGCCGGCGTGCAACTCCTGAAGGAGTTCCGGCCGGACGTGATGTATCTCACCACCACCGACTACGTGCAGCACAAATACGCGCCGGGCGTGCCCCAAGCCAACGCCTTCTACGAGATGTTCGACAAATACCTGGCGCAGCTGGATGCGCTGGGCGCGGCGATCGTCGTCACCGCCGACCACGGCATGAAGCCGAAGCACCATGCCGACGGCTCGCCCAACGTGGTCTATGTGCAAGACCTTCTCGACGAATGGCTGGGCAAGGACGCCGCCCGTGTCATCCTGCCGATCACCGACCCCTATGTCGTGCATCATGGGGCGCTGGGCTCCTTCGCCACCGCCTACCTTCCCAAAGGCGCGGACCGCGAGGCGGTGATGGAAAAGCTGCGCAAGGTCGAGGATATCATCCTGGTGCTCGGCCGCGAGGAAGGCTGCGCCCGCTTCGAACTGCCCGAGGACCGCATGGGCGACATCATCCTGATCTCGGGCGAGAACAAGACGATCGGCACGTCCGAACACCGGCACAATCTGGCCGCGCTCGACGAGCCGCTGCGCTCGCATGGCGGGCTGACCGAGCAGGAGGTGCCCTTCATCGTCAACCGCGTGCTGCCGGACCTGCCGAACGAGCCGGTTCTGCGCAACTTCGATGCCTTCTACCACGCGACGATGGCGGCCGCGCTAGGTTGAAGTTGAGCGTGGCGGTCGACCCCCACTCCGCCGAGCTTCGCTCGGCACCTCTCCCCCGATCGACGGGGGAGAGGAAAGGCGCCCAGTCGATTAGGCGGCGCTTTGGGCTGGAGGGTTTGGACTGCCAAGGATCAAGCGCCGACGCCGATTAATTTCCTCTCCCCCGTCGATCGGGGGAGAGGTGGCCCGAAAGGCCGGAGTGGGGGGTCGACCCCGCGACGTATCCAAGACTGGAACCAACCCATGACCCAACTCGATCCCGCCATCAAAGTCCGCCACGAACCGATGCGCATCGCCGGCGAGAAGGTCGACGCCGAGCAGAGGCTGGAGGTGCGCTTCCCCTGGAACGATACCGTCATCGGCACGGTGCCCGCGGGCGCGGCGGAGCATGCCAGGCGCGCCTTCGAGATCGCGGCTGCCTACCAGCCGAAGCTGACGCGCTACGAGCGGCAGAAGATCCTGCTCAGGACCGCCGAGCTGCTCAATGCCCGCAAGGACGAGCTGTCGGACCTCATCACGCTGGAGCTCGGCATCTCCAAGCAGGATTCGCTCTACGAGGTCGGTCGCGCGTTCGACGTTTTTACCCTCAGCGGTCAGTTGGCCATCCAGGACGACGGGCAGATATTTTCCTGCGATCTCACCCCGCATGGCAAGCAGCGCAAGATCTTCACCATCCGCGAGCCGCTCAACGCGATCTCGGCGATCACCCCGTTCAACCATCCGCTCAACATGGTGTCGCACAAGGTGGCGCCGGCGATCGCCACCAACAATTGCGTGGTGGTCAAGCCGACCGAGCTGACGCCGATCACCGCGCTGATGCTGGCCGACATCCTCTACGAGGCCGGGCTGCCGCCCGAAATGCTTTCGGTCGTCACGGGCTGGCCCGCCGATATCGGCGACGAGATGATCGCCAACCCCAACATCGACCTCATCACCTTCACCGGCGGCGTGCCGGTCGGCAAGATGATCGCGTCGAAGGCCGGCTACAAGCGCCAGGTGCTGGAGCTCGGCGGCAACGATCCGCTGATCATCCTCAACGATCTTTCGGACGAGGATCTGGCGAAGGCCGCCGATCTGGCTGTCGCGGGCGCCACCAAGAATTCCGGCCAGCGCTGCACGGCAGTGAAGCGCATCCTGGTGCAGGAAAAGGTGGCCGACCGTTTCGTGCCGATGGTGTTGGATCGTGCCAAGGCGATCCGCTTCGGCGATCCGCGCGACCCGGCAACGCAGCTCGGCACGGTGGTGCACGAAAAGGCTGCGGCGCTGTTCGAAAGCCGTGTCCACATGGCGGCCGAGCAAGGCGCCGAAGTGCTCTACAATCCAGGCCGCAAGGGCGCGCTGCTGCCGCCGATCGTCCTCGACCGCGTGCCGCACCAGTCCGAGCTGGTGATGGAGGAAACTTTTGGGCCGATCGTGCCGATCGTGCGCGCGCCGGACGATGACGAAGCGCTGATCGCGCTATCGAATTCGACTGCTTTCGGCCTGTCGTCGGGCGTCTGCACCAACGACTTCCGCCGCATGCAGAAATACATAACCGGCCTCAAGGTCGGCACCGTCAACATCTGGGAAGTGCCGGGATACCGCATCGAGATGAGCCCGTTCGGCGGCATCAAGGATTCGGGCAACGGCTACAAGGAAGGCGTCATCGAGGCGATGAAGAGCTACACCAACGTCAAGACCTTCTCCTTGCCTTGGTAAGCGTCGTGAAGGACAGTTTCGACCTTGCCGTGGTCGGCTCCGGCATTCTTGGGCTGGCTCATGCTCTCGCGGCGGCGTGCCGCGGCTTGCGCGTCGTCGTCATCGATCGCGACCGCCAGGCCAACGGCGCCTCGATCCGCAATTTCGGCCTGGTCGTCGTCACGGGACAGGAGTCGGGCCCGTCGCGCCGGCTGGCGGAACGCAGCCGCGAGATCTGGCTCGAGCTGTCGAATGAGGCGGGCATTGAGATCCTGCACCGTGGCAAGCTGATCGTGGCGCAGCGGCCGGAAGCATTGGCCCTGCTCGAGACGTTCAAGTCTGGCGAGCATGGCAGCGCGTGCGGGCTTCTGACCGCGCGAGAAGTGGTCGCGCAGCAGGCTGGCCTTGACGAGAAAGCAACCATCGGCGGGCTCTACAGCCCGTTCGAGTTGCGCGTGGAGTCACGCGAGGCGCTGCCGCGGCTGGCATCGTTCCTGGCTGAGAAGCATGGCGTCGTGTTCCGCACCGGCGTGTCGGTGACCGAGATCGCGCCGCCCTTCGTCGAAACCAGCGCGGGACGTGTCCATGCGCAAAAGGTCGTCGTCTGTCCCGGCGACGATTTTTCGTCGCTCTATCCGGAACTGATCGGCAAGCACGGCGTGCAGCGCTGCAAGCTGCAGATGCTGCGGCTGGCTGCCCCCGGTTTCCGGCTCCAGTCGGCGCTGATGTCCGATCTCAGCCTGTTGCGCTATGGCGGTTTCGCCGGCCTTCCTGAGGCCGCCGTGCTGCGAAGCAAGCTGGGCGAGCAGCGCGGAGCCGCGCTGGCCAACGGCGTTCACCTGATCGTCGTGCAGCGCGCTGACGGTTCGCTGGTCGTCGGCGACTCCCATCATTATGGGCTCACGCTCGATCCGTTCGGATCGGAAGCCGTCGACCAATTGATCCTCGATGAATTCAAGACATTGTTCGGCACGGTGCCGAACGTGCTTGCGCGCTGGACGGGATATTACGCTTCAGCGAAGAATGCCGTGTTGCGCGACACCCCGCATGAAGACGTGCGGCTGGTGATCGTCACCAGCGGCACCGGCGCCAGCACCGGCTTCGGGCTTGGCGAGGAGACCATAACGGAGTTGTTCGGCCAATGACGCTCATCCATACCGAAGGCGAATCCAACAAGGCCGCCGCCCGACAGGAATGGAGCGCGAGGCAGAGCCACGCGCCTTCGCAGGAGCTTTTGCGTCGCGACGCCGACGCCTTCCTGCACCAGAGTCTTTCCAGCCCCTGCGTCTCGGCCATCGCCAAGGCCGAAGGCATCTGGATCGAGGACACGGCGGGACGCCGTTACATGGATTTCCACGGCAACAGCGTCCACCATATCGGCTACGGCCATCCGCGACTCAAGGAAGCGATCGCCAAGCAGATGGATGAATTGCCGTTCTCGCCGCGCCGCTTCACTTGCGAGCCGGCGGTCGAGCTTGCCGAGACGCTCGGCAAGCTGGCGCCGGGGGACCTCGGCAAGGTGCTGTTCACGACCGGCGGGTCGGACGCGATCGAGGTCTCGCTGAAGCTGGCGCGCGCCGCCACCGGCCGGTTCAAGACGCTGTCGTTCTGGGACGCGTTTCATGGCGCCGGCTTCGGTGCTTCCAGCGTCGGCGGCGAGGCGACATTCCGCTCCGGCATCGCCGGGCCGCTTTTGCCCGGCGCCGAGCATGTCGCGCCCTGGGCGCCCAATAATTGCCCGTACGGCACCAATTCGCTGGAAGACTCGGCGCGCGCGTGCGCCAGCATGATCGCTTACGTGTTGGGGCGCGAGGGCGACTTCGCTGCCTTCATCGCCGAGCCGATGCGCGCGACGCCGCTGGTGCCGGCGCCTGGCTTCTGGAAGGCAGTGCGCGAGGCCTGCGACCGGCACGGCACGCTGTTGATCTTCGACGAAATCCCGACCGGCCTTGGCAAGACCGGAAAATTCTTCGCCTCCGAGCATGACGGCGTGACGCCCGACATCATCGTGCTCGGCAAGTCGCTCGGCGGCGGCATCCTGCCGATCGCCTCGGTGATCGCGCGGCGCGATCTCGACGTCGCCGGCGACTATGCGATCGGCCACTATACGCATGAGAAGAACCCGGTGACGGCGCGCGCCGCGCTCACCACCATCGCCATTGTCCGCGAGGAAGGCCTGGTCGAGCGCTCGGCCGAACTTGGCGCCCATGCGCTGGCGCGTATGAACGACCTCATGCGGCGCTCGCCTTTCGTCGGCGACGTCAGGGGCAGGGGGCTGATGTTCGGCGTCGAGATGGTCGAGGACAAGGCAAGCCGTGCCCCGGCGCGGGCCCTTGCCGAGCGGATCTATTATCGCTGCCTCGACCAGGGGCTGAGCTTCAAGATCAGCCAGGGCAATGTGCTGACGCTGTCGCCGCCGCTGGTGATTGCGCGCGCCGATCTCGACCGGGCGCTCGACATCGTCGAGGCCGCCGTGCTGGCGGCGTGAACCCGATGAAGGCTGTCCGCACCGACAGGGAACTCGAATGCCCGGGGATCGACGCGGGCCTGAGGGCGCGCGGTGTCGAACTGGTGACGTTGCCGGACGGAATTCCGGAAGCCGAGCTGATGGCGGCGGTCGCCGACGCCGATCTCATCCTGATGTGCTACACGCCGGTCACCGCGCGCGTCATCGAGGCCGCGCGAAATCTCAAGGGCATCGTCAAATACGGCGTCGGCATCGATGCCATCGACATCCAGGCGGCGATGCGGCGCGGCATTCCCGTCGTCAATGTTCCCGAATATGCGGAAGAGACGGTTGCCGAAGGGGCCTTCGCGTTGATGATCGCGCTGGCGAAGCGGCTGCCGGCGATCACGGCCGCTGTCTCGCGCGACGGCTGGATCTGGCCCGAGCAGCGCTGGCTCGGATGCGACATCTCCGGATCGACGCTTGGCCTGGTCGGCTGCGGCAAGATCGGCCGCAGCATGGCGCGCATGGCGGGGCAGGGGTTTCGGGCGCGGGTGCTCGGATACGATCCGGGCATCGACGCTGCGACGATGCAAGATGCAGGGATCGAGAAGATCGACGATTTGCATGCCATGCTCGGCGCCTGCGATTTCGTGTCGATCCACTGCGTCCTGAACGAGCAGACACGCGGCCTGATCGGCGGCCGAGAACTCGCCTGTATGAAGCCTTCGGCCATCCTCATCAACGTCTCGCGCGGGGCGCTGATCGACGAGGCAGCGCTTGTCGAAGCGACCGTTGCCGGACGCATCGCCGCAGCCGGGCTCGACGTCTACTCGCTGGAGCCGCTGGCCAGGTCCGGTCATCCGATGAGCGCGCTTTTCGATCGCGACAATGTGATCCTGTTTCCGCACCTCACCTTCTTCACGCATGAGGCGATGCGCCGGCTTGAGGATGACACTTTGGCCCGCTGTTTCGAGCTGCTCGAAGGTCGGCCGGTAACGATCCGCTCGCGCGACCCGCGCTTGCGCGCGCAGACGACGGGCGTCGAATTTCGCTGAAGAATCCGTCATTTCCGTGAGGTATTGCAACCAGGAGTGCAGGAGAACACGCCTGCAACGGCCATGCGACAGTTCCGTGACAAATATCAGCAGAGACTTTCCTGTCATAAAATAAATAGATTTTACTTATCGATCGGCGACCCTCAAAGTTGACACAACGACGACATGCACCAGCGCTACTGAGCCCTTGGCGGGCCGACCAATGCCATCACGAGTGCGTCGCAGATTGTGCCTTTCAATCAAAGGGGAACTGACCATGAAATCGCGAAATCTCACCGTAGCTCTGGCCTTTACCGCGGCACTGTTGGGCTCGTCGGCGCTCGTCGCGCCGGCCTTCGCCGACGGCGTCGTCACCATCTACTCGGCCGATGGCCTGCATGACGGCAATGGCAGCTGGTACGAGACCGAATTCGCCGCCTTCACCAAGGCCACCGGCATCACCGTGCAGTATATCGAGGGCGGTTCGGGCGGCGTCGTCGAACGCGTGGCCAAGGAGAAGTCGAACCCGCAGGCCGACGTTCTCGTCACGCTGCCGCCTTTCATCCAGCGTGCCGCGGCCGACGGCTTGCTGCAGGATTTCAAGCCCGAAGGCTCCGACCAGATCGATGGCGGCACCGACAAGTACCGGCCGCTGGTCAACAACTACATGAACTTCATCTACAACAGCGCCGTGCTGTCGGAAGCGCCGAAGAGCTACAACGACCTGCTCGATCCGAAATTCAAGGGCAAGATCCAGTATTCGACGCCCGGCCAGGCCGGCGACGGCACCGCTGTCATGCTTGAGATCATCCACGCCTTCGGCGGCGAGGATGCGGGCTTCGAATTCATGAAGAAGCTGCAGGACAACAATGTCGGCCCGTCCGCCTCGACCGGCAAGCTGACCGCGTTGGTCAACAAGGGCGAACTGCATGTGGCCAATGGCGACCTACAGATGAACATGTCGCAGATGGCCGACAATCCGAACATCAAGGTGTTCTGGCCCGCGGGTCCGGACGGCACCCGCTCCACCTTCGCGCTGCCCTATGAAATCGGCCTGGTCACCGGCGCGCCCAACAGCGACAACGGCAAGAAGCTGATCGAGTTCCTGCTGTCCAAGGAAGCGCAGTCGACGGTAAGCTCGGTCGCGCTCGGCATGCCGGCCCGCAAGGACGTGAAGCCGGACGACACCAATTTCGCCAAGGCGCAGGAGGCGATGAAGGGCGTGACCATCTGGGCGCCGAACTGGGACGATGCGCTCACCAAGCTGCCCGACTACGTCAAGAAGTGGAACGAAGCGACGGGAAGTTGATCTCCTGGTGGGCAAATCCGGAGGAGCAGCCATGTCGGTGCCCGCTTTCACGGGAAGCAATGTCATGGACGTCGACGCCGCGAAAATTCGCGGCGCCGGCTCCAATGTCCACTTCGACAAGGTCAGTGTCGCCTATGGCGGGCATGTCGTGCTGCATCCGCTGACGCTCGACATCGCGCCTGGCGAGATCCTGGCGATGATCGGGCCCTCCGGCTCCGGCAAGACGACGGCGCTCCGGGCCGTCGCCGGCTTCGTCCGGCCGGCCAGCGGCCGCATCCGCATCGGCGCCACCGACGTGACCGATCTCCCGCCCTATGAGCGCGGGCTCGGCATGGTGGTGCAGAATTACGCGTTGTTTCCGCATATGCGGGTCGAAGACAACGTCGCCTTTGGTCTGAGAGCCCAAGGCGCCGACAAGGCGCTGGTTGCCGAGCGCGTCAAGGACTCGCTTGCGACCGTCGGCATGTCGGGCTTTTCCAAACGCTATCCGCGCGAGCTTTCCGGCGGCCAGCAGCAGCGTGTCGCCATCGCGCGGGCGCTTGCGGTCAGGCCGCGCGTGCTCCTGCTCGACGAGCCGCTTTCGGCACTCGACGCGCAGATCAGGCGCAACATGGTCGAGGAGATCGCCAAGCTGCATCGCGACCTGCCTGGACTGACGATCCTCTATGTCACCCACGACCAGACCGAAGCGCTGACGCTTGCCGACAAGATCGCCATAATGCGCGACGGCCGGGTGTCCTCGCACGGGCCGACGGGGGAGCTTTACCGCCGACCGCCGAACCGCTTCACGGCCGAGTTCCTCGGCCGCGCGAATCTTTTGCCGGTGACCGTCGCGGAAGGCGCCGGGCCGAAGGGGTTGGCCAAGGCGAAGCTCGGCGATGCCGTGCTTGCGGGCGCCGCGCGCGGCGAAAAGCCCGGCGACAAGACCTTGCTCTGCATCAGGCCACAGCATCTGAGCCTCACCGGCGACGAGGAACACACCAACCGGATCGTCGGCACGCTGAAGGAAGTGCACTGGCAGGGCGAACTCACCCATCTGGTGCTCGATGTCGACGGCACGCCGGTGCGCGTCTCGGCGACCAGGCTGCCGGTGAGCCTGCCGGAGCGCGGCTCGGCGATGCCGCTGTTCTTCGCGCCCGGCGACACCTCGCTCGTTCCGGAAGACGTCCGTGGCTGACGCGGCCGTCCTTCCCGCGCAGATAACCAGAAAGGTGCCCGGCCGGCTCTGGATCGTGCCGCCGGCGGCGCTGCTAGCGCTGCTGTTCTTCTATCCGCTGATGCTGATCGTCCAGCAGGCTTTTACCGACGACAGCGGCATGGCCAATGTCGCCGAATTCGTGCGTGTGCTGCATGCGCGCTTCTTCCTCAACGCGCTCATCAACACCATCACCATTTCGGTCGCCGCGACCGCCGGATGCCTTATCGTCGGGCTGGTGCTGGGGCTGATCCTCGCCTTCGTGCCGTTTCCCGGCAGCGGCGTGATCGCCCGGCTGATCGACACCTTCATCGCCTTGCCGACCTTCCTGGTGACGCTTGCCTTCACCTTCCTCTACGGCTCGGCCGGCATGCTCAACGCCGGGCTGATGGAATTGTTCTCGCTGCAGGGGCCGCCCGTCAACTTCCTCTACTCGACCTGGGGCGTGATCCTGGCCGAGGTCACCGTCTACTCGCCCTTCGTGCTGCGTCCGCTGCTCGCCGCGTTTTCGCTGGTCGATCGCGGCCAGATCGAAGCGGCGAGCGTGCTTGGCGCGCGGCCGTTCC
Source organism: Mesorhizobium sp. B2-8-3 (assembly GCF_006440815.1). NCBI lineage: Bacteria > Pseudomonadati > Pseudomonadota > Alphaproteobacteria > Hyphomicrobiales > Phyllobacteriaceae > Mesorhizobium > Mesorhizobium sp. B2-8-3. Next base: position 149,180 of record NZ_VFTW01000009.1, on the reverse strand, counting down.
GCATCGTTCGCCAGGTCATTCTGCCCGCCGCCGTTCCGGCGCTGATTGCCGGCGGCAGCCTCTGCCTTTTGTTGACGGTCAACGAATTCGGCATCGTGCTGTTCATCGGCGCCAAGGGCGTCATCACTTTGCCGCTGCTCATCTACAGCAAGGCCATCCAGGAATCGGCCTACCAGGTCGCCTGCATCATCGCCGTCATCAACATCGCGCTGTCGCTCGGGCTGTTCGGCCTCTACCGGTTCGCCGCCGGCCGGCTGGGAGCATAAAGATGCTGGTCTGGTCGCGCCCCGGTCGCATGCTGATCTGGACAGTCTTCGCGCTGTTGTTCGGCGTCTTGTTCCTGGCTCCGCTCGCCGTCATCCTGCTCTCCAGCCTGGCCGACCAGTGGAACGGCGTGCTGCCGATCGGACTGACGGTCGAACACTATAGCGATGTCATGCAGGGCGCCGCGTGGAAAGCGATGCAGGCCAGTCTGATCACCGGCTGTCTTGCCAGCGCGCTGGCCCTGGCCAGCGGCACTTGGGCGGCGCTCGCGCTGCGTGTCCAGGACGCCACGCTGGCGAGAGTGCTCGGGCTTTTGTTCTTCATCCCAAGCGCGGTGCCTTCGGTGTCCGTGGGTCTCGGCCTGCTGGTTGCCTTCAGCCATCCGCCGCTGCTGCTCAACGGTACGATCGCCATCGTCATGATCGCGCATTTCGTGCTGATCTCGGCCTTCACCTTCGGCAATGTCTCGGCCGGGCTGGCGCGGCTTTCGCCGGACTTCGAGCAAGTGGCGTCGAGCCTCGGGGCGCGTCCTGCGTACCGACTCTGGCATGTCACACTGCCATTGCTCACGCCTTACCTGGTCGCCGCCTTCGGCTTGAGCTTCGCGCTGTCGATGGGCGAGCTCGGCGCGACGGTGATGGTTTATCCGCCGGGCTGGGTGACGCTGCCGGTATCGATCTTCAGCCTGACCGATCGCGGCGACGTCTTCGCGGGCGCGGCGCTGACCATGGTGCTCGTCGCCGTGACGCTGTTGCTGCTGCTCGGGCTTGAGCGGCTGACCGGACGCCAGACGCGATAGTGCCTTGTTTCGACGCAATTCCGGACGGAAGGCTACGGCGAAGCCGCCGAGCCTGACCGCGTCATACTTTTCCTGGAATTGCTTTAGCCCACCGGCTTCTGCAGCACGTCGAACTGCGGATTGGTTTCCGAAAAGATCGGCAAGGCCGCGGCGCCGAGGACGGAGGTGTCCTTTCCCGCGGCGCCCACCACGACGCGTGGCGCGACGCGGGCTCTGGTCGAGCTCACAGAGAGATGGAGCGGTTCGAGCCGGCCGGCCAGCGCCTCGATCACAGGCAGCGGCATGAAGCCGCCGAGCACGACGGTCTCGGGATCGAGCGCCATTTCCAGGATATCGATCGCCTGCCGCAGCGGATCGACCGCCTCGGCGAGCCAGGCTTCGAACCGGCTGTCACCTTTTGCCAAAAGCTCTTCCAGCAAGTCGGGAGAGGCATGGTCGGGATCCGGCAGGTCGAGCTTGTCATAGGCAGCGCGCAGCGAGACGTAGCGCTCGAGGCAGCCGCGCTTGCCGCAATCGCAGGGCAGGCCGCCTGGCTTGACGATGATGTGGCCGATCTCGCCGGCATTGTGGCGAGAGCCCTTGTAGAGATGGCCGTCGAGGAAAAGGCCGGCGCCGAGGCCCGTCCCGATGAAGAGATAGACAAAGCTGCCGAGCTTGCGTGCAACGCCATAAAGCCGCTCGCCGATGGCCGCCGCCGTGGCGTCGTTCTCGACGGTGACGGTGATGCCTGTGAGCCGTTCCAGTTCGTCGGCGACCGGAAAGTCGTGCCAGCCGGGAAGGGCCGTCGGGCCGACCGAAGTCATGCCTTCGACGCCGAACGGCCCGGGCATCGCCATGCCGGCGCCAAGCAGTCTTGTCCGGTCCAGTCGGCACGTTGCGATCAGGTCGCTTGAGATCGCGGCAAGCAGGGGCATGGCCTCAGTGGGAGTCGGCCGGTCGACATGTCTCTCGATGCGCGCGCGCACGGCGCCGGAAAGATCTGTGACGACGCCAACGGCTAGCTGGTGGTCGAGCTGCAGGCCGATCGAATAACCGCCATCCGGGTTGATGGAGTAGGGAACGGCAGGCTGGCCGCGCGCGCCTTTCAGCGTTGCTTCCGGACGCAGCAGCCCGGCCGCTTCCAATTCCTCGACGATGTTGGAGATGGTCTGCGACGACAGGGCCGTCAGCCTGGCGATCGCGGCTCGCGACAGCGCGCCGTTGACGCGGATCGCTTCGATCACAACGCGCCGATTGTGCGATTTCGCCTGCTCGAGATTTGTGCCGGAGATGGCTTTTTTGATGGTCATGCGGTCGTTACCAGTCACGGAAACTGTAGATTGCTACTTTAGAAAATCAAGTTGATTTAATTATATCGACGACCAGTAGCTGGTCAAAAGCCTGGGCCAGCCCGCAGGCTCGCAGCCGAAATATCGGAATTTGGTGGTGGTGAACATGCTGGCGCGGCGTGGTCGTAAGTCCTGAGCCTAGATTGTTTTACGCAATTCCGGACGGAAAACCGCTTCGCACTTTTCCTGGAATTGCTTTGACCCGCGACCAATTGGGCAGGAACGATCTCGCGGCTGACGCATTTTGCTTCGCGTCAGCAGTTGAGGGACCCGATGCGCATAGCCCATGTCGCGCCGCTCTATGAATCCGTGCCGCCGAAACTTTATGGCGGCACCGAGCGGATCGTCTTCTACATCACCGAAGCGCTGGTCGGGCTCGGGCATGACGTCACGCTGTTCGCGAGCGGCGACAGCGAGACATCGGCGCGACTGGTGCCGGGTCGCGACCAGGCGATCCGCCTCGATCCGCGGCCGAAGAAATCGGAAATCGCCGCGCATCTGGCGATGCTCGCCGATGTGCGCGAGCGCGCCGGCGAGTTCGACGTCATCCATTTCCATCTCAGCCACTTCCTGCATTTTCCGTTTTTCGAAGAGATTGCGGGTCGCACGGTGACGACGCCGCATGGCCGGCTCGACTATGTCGACCTGGCGCCGGCGTACCAACGTTTTCCGCGTTTCCCGATGATCTCGATTTCACAAAGCCAGAAGCGCGGTTTGCCCGATGCGAATTGGCTCGCCACGATCCATCACGGATTGCCGCTCGATGCCTATCAGCCGACTTATCAGCCGCAAGCGGAAGAGCCGTATCTGGCCTTCCTCGGACGCCTGTCCCGCGACAAGCGGCCGGACCGCGCCATCGAGATCGCGCGGCGGTCCGGGTTGAAGTTGAAGCTGGCGGCCAAGATCGGCGACGACGACCGCGCTTATTTTCGTGACAACATCGAGGCGCTCATCGATGGCGACCGCATCGACTATGTCGGCGAGATCACGGAAGACGAGAAGGCCGAATTCCTGGGCAACGCGGCAGGCCTGCTGTTCCCAATCGACTGGCCGGAACCGTTCGGCCTCGTCGCGATCGAGGCCATGGCCTGCGGCACACCGGTGATCGCCTGGAACAACGGTGCCCTGCCGGAGATCGTCGACAATGGCGTCACCGGCTTCGTCGTGGCCAATGTCGACGATGCGGTCGCATCGATGCCCGCGCTTCTCGAACTCGACCGGCGGCAAGTGAGGGCAGTCTTCGAGAAAAGGTTCTCGGCGACAAGAATGGCGCGCGACTACCTTTCTGCTTATATGCGTCTGACCGGCATGCCGGAGGCCAAGGCCTCCTGACCTTGGATGATTTCAGGCCTGTTCGACCTGAAGTCTGAATCCGGCCTCTAAATCAAAGAGATAGAGCATGATGTCGTCCGAAAACCGCTTCACACTTTTCGGCATCATGCTCTAGGGTGGGGCAACCGAAAGAGGTGACGAATGACGGAGCTCGACGAGCGCAAGCTCGATCCTGCCGTGGCCCTTTCCTCGCTCGACGAGACGGCGCCGCGAGAACCGCACCGACTTTTTGCTCTCAAGCAGGGCGACTGCTTCGCCGTCGCCGACGCCTATGGCGACATCAGGGGCGCCGGCGACGGCTTCTTCCGCGATGACACGCGCGTGCTGTCCGAATTCCGGCTGACCATCGGCGGCAGGCCGATGTCGCTGCTCGGCGCATCGCTCAGCCAGGACAATGTGCTGTTCACGTCCAACCTGACCAACCTGCCTATTCAAAGCGCTGCCGGCCGCGATATGCCGCAGGGCGCGATCCATATCGAGCGCGTCAGGCTGATCTGGCAGGACAGGCTGTTCGAGCGCATCACGCTTTCCAACTACAGCCGCGAGCATTCCACCATCACCGCCTCGCTGCATTTCGCCGCCGACTTTCGCGACATGTTCGAGGTGCGCGGCTCCACCCGGGTGAAGCGGGGCACCACGCATATCGCCAAGACCGACAAGACCTCGGTCCTGCTCGGCTATGATGGCCTGGACGGTTTGCCGCGACTTTCGGCAATCTCCTTTTCGCAGGCGCCAGACCAGTTGAGCGACAACCGCGCCGATTTCCTCATCGCCGTGACCAAGCGCAGTCAAAAGGTGCTTTACGTCGAGGTCGGCCCCGCGGTCGCCGACGCGCCCGATCGCGACCGCTTCCGCGCCGCGGCGGCGCGCGCGCGGTTCGGCATGCGCGCCAAGCGCAGGCACGGCGCCACGGTGCACAGCTCGGGGCGCGTGTTCAACGATTGGGTCGAGCGCGCCCGCGCCGATGTGGCGCTGCTTACCACCGAGCTTTCGACCGGGCCTTATCCCTATGCCGGCATCCCGTGGTTTTCTACCGCGTTCGGCCGCGACGGCGTGATCTCGAGCCTGCAGATGCTTTGGCTCAATCCCGGACTGGCGCGCGGCGTGCTGGCTTTTCTGGCCGAGCATCAGGCGACGGAGACTTCGCCCTTCAGCGATTCCCAGCCCGGCAAGATCATGCATGAGACACGCAAGGGCGAGATGGCGGCGCTGCGCGAGCTTCCCTTCGGCCGCTATTACGGCGGTGTCGACACCACGCCGCTCTATATCCATCTGGCTTCCGCCTATGCCGACCGCACCGGCGACATGGCCTTCATCGACAAGCTTTGGCCCTCGCTGAAGGCTGCCGCCGAATGGACGGAGGAGGCGAGCCGCGCCACCGGCTTCGTCACCTACCAGCGCGCCGCCGAGTCCGGCCTCGCCAACCAGGGGTGGAAGGACAGCTTCGATTCGGTCTTCCACGCCGACGGCCGCATCCCCAAGGGGCCGATCGCACTGGTCGAGGTGCAAGGCTATGTCTTTGCCGCCTTCCGCGGCCTGGCGGCGCTGGCGCGCCGCCGCGGCGAATTCGCGGATGCCGAGCACTGGGAAAACCGCGCCGAGGAAATGCGGGTCGCCGTGGAACGCGATTTCTGGCTGGACGACCTGAATTTCTACGCCTTGGCCATCGATGGCGAGGGCCAGCCCTGCAAGGTTCGAACGACAAATGCCGGGCACCTGCTTTTCGTCGGGCTGCCGCAGCCCGAGCGCGCCAGGCTGGTCGCCGACCAGTTGCTGTCGGCCGCCTTCCATTCCGGCTGGGGACTGCGGACGCTCGCCGACGACGCGGTGTTCTTCAACCCGATGTCCTACCACAACGGCTCGATCTGGCCGCACGATACCGCGCTTTGCGGCGTGGGCCTGGCGCGCTACGGCGAACGCGACAGCGTGGTGCGGCTGATGAGCGGTACTTTCGAATCGGCCGTGCATTTCAATATGCGGCTGCCTGAATTGTTCTGCGGCTTCGCCCGGGCGCCGGGCGAAGCGCCAATCGCCTATCCGGTGGCCTGCCTGCCGCAGGCCTGGTCGGCAGGCTCCACCTTCATGCTGATGCAGGCCTGTCTGGGCCTGGAAATCGATGGCTGGGAAGGCGAATTGCATGTCACGCGCCCAAGGCTGCCGATCGGTATCGACACTCTCATGCTCCGGCATCTGAGCGTCGGGGACAAGGTCGTCGACTTGACCTTCCAGCGGGTAGGCGACCGTGTCGCCGCCTTCCTTTCCGATCGTCATGAAGGCCAGGTGCCGCTTATCGTGCGGACTTAGAAGAAGGCGTCGCAAGCCCGCGTTCAACAATCGAAAAATGTCGGAACCCCTGGCCGGTTCGTGCGTTGCACAGCTGGACCGGTCTGCCGTCCGCAGCCGGCAAGAACGAAAAACAAAAGAGCGGACAGCCGGAGGCAGCCTGGCATTTCAATGACACAATATAGCGTTCTGTTACTGGTCCTCATTCTGGCAAGCCTTGGACTTTCCGCATTCGCGATTTTCATTTCGATATCCCGATACCGCCGCAATCACCCAAGGGCCGCGGCTTCGCCGGCTTCCGGCGACGACTTTGCCACCGAGGCCGCGCGCAAGGTGCTGCGCGAGTTCGAGAAGAACGGGCAGTCGGTCGACGCGGCGCTGGTTACATGGTCGCCGGAGACGTTGCGCAAGATCCTCGCGGATGAGTTGCCGGATGCGCAGGTCATCATCGTCTCCAATCGCGAGCCTTATATCCACAACGAAACCAGGGACGGCGACGTCGAGCTTGTCGTGCCGGCGAGCGGGCTGGTCTCGGCGCTGGAACCGATCACGCGCGCTTGCGCCGGCACCTGGATCGCCTATGGCGGCGGCAGCGCGGACCGGACGGTGGTGGACAGGAACGACCGTATGCAAGTGCCGCCCGGCAATCCTTCCTACACGCTGCGCCGCGTCTGGCTGAGCGACGACGAATATCAAGGCTATTATCTTGGCTTCGCCAATGAGGGGCTGTGGCCGCTCTGCCACATCGCGTTCACGCGTCCGATCTTCCGCGAATCGGACTGGGAGGCCTATGAGGCCGTCAACCGCAAATTCGCCGAGACGGTGGTTGCCGAGGCGCGCAACGAGCGGCCGATCGTGCTGGTCCAGGACTATCACTTCGCGCTTCTGCCGCGCATGATCCGCGAGCGCCTGCCGGAGGCGATCGTCATCACCTTCTGGCACATACCGTGGCCGAACTCGGAAGTGTTCAGCATCTGCCCGTGGCGCGAGCGCATCCTCGACGGCCTGCTCGGCAGCTCGATCGTGGGCTTCCACACCCAGTTCCACGCCAACAACTTCACCGAAAGCGTCGACCGTTTCATGGAAAGCCGGATCGAGCGAGCCGACGCTGCCATTTCCTATGGCGGCCAGGTGACGCTGGTGCATTCCTATCCGATCTCGATCGAGTGGCCGGTCGAGCTGCTGAAAACTCTTCCGAGCGTCGAGGAGTGCAGGGCGCGCGTGCGCAAGCGGTTCAGAATTCCAGCGGGCGCCAAGCTTTGCGTCGGCGTCGAGCGTCTCGATTACACCAAAGGCATCCTTGATCGCTTCCATGCGCTTGAGGAACTTTTCATCCGTCATCCGGAAACGGTCGGCAACGTGGTATTCCTGCAGATCGCTGCACCAAGCCGGGGCACGCTGCCTGCCTACAAGCAGCTTCACGACGAATGCCTGCGCTATGCCGACGAGCTCAACCAGCGCTACGGCAGCAAATCCTATCAGCCGGTCGTCATGGTGGCCGAGCACCATGCGCAAGCCGCGGTCTATGAGCTTTATCGCGCCGCCGACATCTGCCTCGTCACCAGTCTGCATGACGGCATGAATCTCGTCGCCAAGGAGTTCGTGGCGTCGCGCGACGACGAGCAGGGCGTGCTGCTGCTCAGCACCTTCGCCGGCGCCTCGCGCGAATTGCTGGAGGCGCTGATCGTCAATCCTTACGACGCGGCGATGATGAGCGAGACGATGCTGCAGGCGCTGACCATGGGAACGGACGAGCAGCACGAGCGCATGCGGCGCATGCGCGACATCGTGCGCGACAACAATGTCTACCGCTGGGCCGGCAGCATGCTGCTCGACGCGGCGCGGCTGAGAAAGCGTGGCGACCTCGACCGGGTCACCGCCTTATACGACCGGCCGACCGGCCCCACCGGGGACAATGTCGTCTCCATGTTCGAACGCAAACAGGCAGTCGGATTCCGATGACAATTCAAGCAGACCTTACCCCGCCGCTGCCCGAGGGCCGGTGGGCGCTTTTCCTCGATATCGACGGCACCTTGCTGGAGCATGCGGCGCATCCCGACGCCGTCGCGGTCAGCGAGGAGTTGCGCATTCTCCTGGAGATGATCGAGCGGCGGCTCAACGGTGCGCTCGCCTTCATCACAGGGCGCTCGATAGCAGCCGTCGACCATCTGTTCGACCCGTTGAAACTGCGAATCGCCGGCCTCTACGGGCTGGAACACAGGCTCGCGCCGGACGGAAAGATCGAAGCCGCCGACGAGCCGGCGGATATGGCGGCGCTCGCCGACGAGATCGAACTCGAGCTGGCAAGCAAGGCCGTCTATGTCGAGCGCAAGGGGCCGGTGCTCGCCATCCACACGAGAGCCGCCCCGCAGCTTCTGGCGCGGGCGACGGAATTGGTCGAGGCAGCACTTGCGCGCTTGCCGCAAGGCTACCGCGTGATCGCCGGCAATGCCGGCGTCGAGCTGATGCCGCTCGAAGCGGCCAAGGGCGCCGCGATCCGGCGTTTCATGCAGCTCGATCCATTCACCGGCAGGCGCCCGGTGTTCCTCGGCGACGATACGTCCGACGAGAACGGCTTCGACACGGTCAACGCCGCGGGTGGGATCTCGATCCGCGTCAAGCCGCAAGGCGAGACCGCGGCGCGCTTCGCCATCGAAGATGTCGCGAGCGCCATTGCCTGGCTCGAAGCCAATTTCGGGAAGCCGGCCACGCCAGCGGCCAGCCGCAATCTCGTCGCCTAAGCCGGCTAAGCGCTATTGCTGCTGCAGGCCGGTGATCATGGCGATGATCTCGTTCTTGTCGGTCTTCTTCGTCTCGCGCACGCCGATCTGCTTGCCGCGCCTCAAGACGCAGACGCGGTCCGACAGCTTGAACACCTGGTCGAGGCTGTGGCTGATGATCAGGATGCCGACATTGCGCTGCTTCAGCGACAGAACGATTTCTTCCACCTTGGCGGTCTCAGCGACGCCGAGCGCGGCTGTCGGCTCGTCGAGCAGGATCAGCTTGCTTGCCCAGTGCGTCGCCCTGGCGATCGCGACGCCCTGGCGCTGGCCGCCGGAGAGGTCGCGGATGGTGGCATGCGCGGAAGGGATGCGTACGTCGAGCTCCTTCACCAGCTTTTCCGTCTCGGCGATCATGCGGCGGCGGTCGAGCAGGCCGAAGCGGTTCAGCGGCTCGCGGCCGAGGAACATGTTCATGTAGACGGTCTGCTGGTCGGCTAAAGCGAGATCCTGATAGACCACCTCGATGCCGTGCGCGCGCCCCATGGTGGCGTTCGACATCGTCACCGGCTTGCCCTCGATGGCTATCGTGCCGGAGGAAGGCGGATGCACGCCCGAGACGATCTTGACCAGCGTCGACTTGCCGGCTCCGTTGTCGCCGACAAGCGCCACGATCTCGCCCGGAAAGACTTCGAGCGAGAAGCTCTCGATCGCGGTGATGCCGCCGAAATTCTTGCGGATATCCTGAAGCTGCAGAATGGGCGCGTTCATTGTCGTCTCCTAGACAGGCCAGGCATAGGGTTCGCCAAAGCCGTTCTCGATGGTTTCGACCTTCGGAGCGCCCTTCGAGATACCTGAGACGCCGACGACATAGGCGCGGGTGACGAAGGCCTGGCCGCGGAAACCGAAGATGGCGCTGTCGCCGGGTTTGGGGGCGTTCGCGCCGGAGGCGTCGATCATGGCGTAGTAGTCGATCGCCGAGGGCGGCGGCACCTCGACGCTTTTGAGCGCCGAGGCTGTGGTGGTTGGCTCGGCCGAGACGATCGCCTTGACGTCATAGTCCGGGAAGATCGGGTCGATATAGAAGCCGCCGCCGAAGCAGTAGGCCTTGCCGCCCGACAGATGCGAGACCTCGGTGAGGTAGAGCACGGCAGGCAATTCCGGCAGGTCTTCCATGACATGCAGCGCCGTGGTGCCGTGCAGGCCGTTGCCGGGCTCGCACTGCGTGGCGCCGGCTTCGGCCAGCGCGGCCAGCACGACGCTCGACGTCGTGCCAGGCGCATTGATTTCGATCTCCCTGCGCCCCGCCTTGGCGAGCGCCTCGGCGGCCTTGCTCAGCGTTGCAAGATTGGGCGTCGGCAACACTTTTCGCGCGGCATGATCGAAGAGCAGGGCAGGGAAGGTGGTGATACCGGCAAAGCGGCCGCCCGGAACGGCATCGAGCCGGTCGGCGACGCCGACGACCTCGCCGGCGTCGAAGCCGCCTTCATGGCCGCGGTAGAAAATGTCGCCTTCGGCCGCGATGCGGGCGAGCAGGTCCTGGACATGGCCGGCGGCCTTGGCGCCCCTGCCTGCTTCCTCGGCCTTGGTGTCGTTGAAGACGGTCCAGTAATCCGGCTGGAAGGTGCTCGCCGCCGCCTCCGCTTCGAATTTCGCGATCTGCTGCAAATGGCCGAGATGGCCGAGCTTCATCCCGGCCTTGTGCGTGGCGCGCGCGCAGGCCATGTCGACCGCCACGGCGCGTTCGATGCCGCCGCGCATCACCGCCTTGCAGAATGAGCTCGAACGCCCGACCTGCTTGGTCATGGCGAAAATCTTCAGGCCGAGCCGGTCGGCTTCCTGCTTGAGGACCGCCGCATTGTGCTCGACCGTGTCGAGATCGAGCACATAGGCGTTGGCCGGCAGCTTGCCTTGCTGATGAAGGCCGATCGCCGCCTCGATGAAAGCGGGATTGCGGCGGCGCAGAACGTCGAGAAACATGGAAAAGGTTCCTTCAGCGGGATTTGTCGCGCAGCGACACGGCGACGGCGGTGAGGATGATCAGGCCGCGCACGATCATCTGGTCGGAGACCGAGAGGCCCATCAGGATCAGGCCGTTGTTCAGCATGCCCATCATCAGCGAGCCGACAAGCGCGCCGACGATCGAGCCCTTGCCGCCGTTGAGCAGCGTGCCGCCGACGATGACGGCAGCGATCACTGTCATCAGATCGGTCTCGCCGAGCGTGTATTTCGCCGCTTGCAGGCGCCCGGCGTAGAGCAGTCCGGCAAGCCCCGCGAGCCCTCCGCTGATGGTGAGCACGGCGAGCCTGATCTTGGGCACGCTGATGCCCGAGACGCTCGCCGCGCGGGCGTTGTCGCCGGTCGCTAGCACATGGGCGCCGAAACGCGTCTCACGGTAGACGAGGTGGCCGATGGCGATGGCAATGACCGTCCACCAGATCAGCGACGGCACGCCGAGCAGCGACCCCGAGCCGAAGAAACCGGTGAAGGTCTCGTTGGTGACCGAGATCGAACGAAGATCGGTCATCGAGCGCGAGACACCGGCGAACAGGCCCATCGTCGCCAGCGTCACCAGGAAGGACGGCAGCCTTACATAGGCGACCAGCGCGCCGTTGATGAGGCCGATAAGGATACCGGCACCCAGGCCAGCGACTATGCCCGCCGCCATCCCATAGGAGGCGATGGTGACGGCGGCGGCGAGCGCCGCCACCGCGACGATCGAGCCGATCGAAAGGTCGATCTCGCCGGCCGACATGACGAAGACGAGGCCTATCGCCATGATCGTCACCGGCGCCGTCTGCAGCACGATGTTGGAGAGGTTGCGGACGGTGAGGAAGCCGCTGTCCCGCAGCATGATAGCGAAGAACAGGAAGATCGCCAGGAAGCCGAGATAGACGACATATTGCTGCAGATTGAAGCGGCTAGCGAGGCTGCCCACCTCGGTACTGGTGTTGGCACTGGACATGTTCGATCTCCGATGATGCGTGCTTCGCAGCCTGCCACCGCGTTTACTTCATGGCGTCCGCGATGGTCGCGGGCACATCCTTGTTGAGCGACTTCTTCCAGCCTTCCTTCACCGTCTCCTTGGTGACGGCAATGGAATCGACGGCATAGAAAGGCTCGGCCTTCAGGCCGACCAGGGAACCAGCCGAGGCACGCGCCAGCGTCACGCCGATCGAGTAGGCCTCGTCGGCGACAAGGGCCGCGATGTTGCCGCCCTTGACCATATCGAGCGCGGCCGGTTCGTTGAGGTCGAGCGTGACGATCTTGGTGTGCTTGTTGCCGGCGGCGCGCAATGCGGAGAGCACGCTGAGAGCCGGCTCGGCCCAGGTGACATAGATGCCGTCGAGGTCCGGATGCTGGGTGATCATCGCCTGCGCGATGTCCTCGCTGCGCGCCGGGTCGGCCATCCCGGCCTCGGCGGCGATCTTCATGTCGGGATAATCCTGTTCGATCGTCTTCTTGAAGGCGCCGTCGCGCTGGTTGGTGACGTAGAAGTCGGCGTCATGGAAGATGTAGCCAACCTTGCCCTTCTTGCCGAGCGCCTCGGCCATGGCGATGCCGGCCTTGTTGCCCATCTGGAAGAGGTCGTCCGAAACGATGGCGACGTAATCCGTGCCCTGCTTGTAGCCGGCCGGGCAATTGTCGACGAAGCCGAGCTTGACGCCGGCCTGTCGGGCCGGGTCGTAGACCGAGGCGGCGGTCGCCGGATCGACCGGCAGCGACAGGATGATCGACGGTTTCTTGGCCATCACCGTCTCGACATCGGCTTTCTGGCGCGCGGCGTCGAAGCCGGCGTCGGTCTGCGCCACCACTTCGACGCCGAGACGCTTGAACTCGTCGCGCGCGCCGGCGTTGACGGCATTGGTGTACTCGCTCATCTCGTGCCAGACGAGAGCTGCGGTGAACTTGCCGTCCTTGATCTGCTGCTCCTGCGCCTCTGTCAGCGTCAGCGAGGCCGCCGGAACCGGCTTCTCGCCGTTCGGGCCGGTGGTGACGCCTTCGGCGGCGAAGGCGTGAGCGGCGAACAGGTTCGCCAATACAGTCATGATACTCAATGCTTTGCGCATATCGGTTCCCCTTTTTGTTCAGGAAGAGAGCTCCGGCCCGGTAAGCCGAGCCGGAGCGTGGGCTTCACTTGGCCGCGTCGAGCACCGACTGCGGTGCATCGCGGTTCAACGAATCCTTCCAGCCCTGGGAGACATTTTCCTTGGTTACGGTCAGCGCCGGCGCCACGACGAAGGCGGGCGTCTGCTGGCCGAGCAGGGACTTCATGCCGGAGGCGGCCATGGCGCGGCCGAGTTCATAGGCCTTATCGGCGACGAGTGCCGCGACATTGCCGCCTTTGACCATGTCGAGGGCGACCGGCTCGGCAAGATCGAGCGTGACGATCTTGGTGTGCGTGTTGCCGGCGCCGCGCAGCGCCGAAAGCACGCCGTCGGCGGGCTCGGCCCAGGTTACATAGATGCCGTCGAGATCGGGATGCTGCAGCAGCATTGCATTGGCCAGTTCCTCGGCACGGGCCGGGTCGGAAATGCCCTGTTCGGCGACGATCTTGATGTCGGGATAATCCTTCTCGATGGTCTTCTTGAAGGACTGGTCGCGCTGGTTGGTGACGTAATAATTGGCGTCGTGGAAGATATAGCCGACCTTGCCCTTGCCGCCGATGGCCTTGGCCATGGCATCGGCCGCCTGCTTGCCCATCTGGTAGAGATCGTCGGTGACGATCGAGGCGTAGTCGGTGCCTTGCTTGTAATCCTTGGGCAGGTTGGACAGGAACACCAGCTTGACGCCATCCTTGACCGCCTGGCGGAAGGCTTCGGCGGAAGTGACAGGGTCTAGCGGCAACGCCAGGATGACGTTCGGCTTGGCGGCGAGCGCGGTCTCGATGTCGCTGCGCTGGCGGGCGGCGTCGAACTGCGCGTCGGTCTTGACCGCGATCGAGATGCCGGCCCGGGCGAACTCGTCCGTGGCGCCCGCGGTCACCGCGTTGGTGAAGTCGGAAGAGGTGTGCCACAGAAGGGCTGCCTTGTAGCCCTTGTCCTTCAGCGCCGCGATGTCGGCATCGCTCAGCGTCAGGCTGGAACTCGGGGTGGCGGTCTCGCCCTGCGGTCCGACCGTCTGCGCGTGAGCAGTGCCGGCGGCGAGCATCAATCCGCCGGCCAGGGCGGCGGCAATCCATTTCTTCATCAGCATGTTTTTAGTCTCCCATTTTCTGCTTCGTTGGTCTTTCAGTCGGCCACGCCACAATAGCGGGCCATGAAGGCTGCGAAGCCGACGATGCCGGCGAGGTATTCCTCGATATCGACGTGCTCCTCGAAAGTGTGGCAGTTGCGGATGTCGCCCGGCGCGCAATAGACGGCGGGAATGCCCAGCCGATTGACGAAGAACGAGAATTCCGACCAGAAGGGCGCGCCCTCGATCATGCCGCGTCCGCCCAGGGCGCCTGCCATCGAGTCCGAAAGCAGGGCGACTTCGGCGCGCGTCTCGTCGATCTCGGCGGCGGTGCCGCCCAGCCTGTGGTCGCGACCGGCCGGATAGGCGAACTCGACGGTGATCTCCGGATCGGTGATCGCGCCGCGCACCGCGGCCTCTATCTCGGCGGCGGCCGTGTCGAGGTCCTCGCCCGGCAGGAGCTTGCGGATCAGCGACAGCGTGCATCGCTCGGGCACGGCGATATAGCCGCCGCCGGTGAGGCCGGTGATCAGCAGGAAGCCGCGCCCGGTGAGCTTGTGCTCGGCGCGGGCAGCCACCGCGTCCGAATGCTTCCAGAGCGCCGTCATTGCGGCATGCGCGGCACGCAGCGCATCCTTGCCGAGCTCCGGCACGCCGAAATAGGCCGACTTGCCGGTGATCGTGATGTCGGTGATGAAGAAGCCGATCTGCGCGGCGTAGACGGCAAGCCGCGTCGGCTCGACATAGCAGGTGAAGTCGGGCGCCGCGACCTCGCCGGCCTCGATGCGCTCGACGAAATGCTTGATGCCGGCGGAGACGCCGGTGCCGGGCTGGCCGCTTTCCTCATCGCCGACGAAGGCGAAGGCGACATCGCCCTTGAGGCGAATGCCGGCCTTGTCCAGCAGCGTGAGCGCCGCCAGCGAGGCGGTGATGCCGGCCTTGAGATCGCCCGAGCCGCGGCCCCAGACCGCGTTGTCGACGATGGGCGCGCCGAACGGGTCCTCGCGCTCGGTGCCGGCCCAATGCTCGCGCCAGCCGTCGACATGGACGGTGTCGGTATGGCCGATGAACAGCAGGCGCTTGCCCTGGCCAGTTCCCTTGCGCTCGCCCCAGATGTTCGGCCTGCCGGGCAGGAAATCAGCGCGGCTCAAGCCGCTCAGTCCCAGCTCGCGCATTTTCGCTTCGAGGAAGTCGACGAAATTCGCTTCATTGCCGGTGATGCTGTCGCGGCCGATCGCGCCCCTGAACAGCGCCAGCGCCTGGTCGGAATCGAGAGCGGCGCGCAGCCGGGTTGTGATGTCGCTGGTCACAGCACGACCTCCTTCAGGGCAGCCGCCTGGGCGGTGGGAAGTGAAATCCGGCCGTCCGGCGCGTCGACGCCGAAGAGCGTGTTGTGCAGCTGGCCAAGGCCGATCGCGGCGGCGCCGATCAGCGCCGCCCGCGCGCCCAGCTCGCCCGCCTCGACGGTGACAGGGTAGGGGAAGCAGAGCGGTATCAAGGCTTTGACGCGTGAGAGGATTTCCGGCCTGAGGCCGATCGAGCCGCCCAGTATTACCTTTTCCGGATTGGCGACGGCGGCGATCGCGGCGATGCCTTGCGCCAGATAGCGCACCGTCTCGTCGAGCACTGTGAGCGCTGCCTTGTCGCCTGTTGCGGCATTCTCGAAGATCGCGGGGACCGCGACCTGGGTGCCGGTCAGGGATCTGTAGCGCTCGGTCATTGCATGCGTCGCCACCGCCCGCTCGAAAGCGCCGGTGCGCAGCGATTCCGCGGCGAACGGATCGGCGCCGATCGGCATGAAACCGATTTCGCCCGCCGCATGGGTGGCGCCGCGCACCAGATGGCCGCCCAGCATCAGGCCGCTGCCGACGCCGGTGCCAAGCGCGATATAGGCGAGATTGTCGATACCCTGGCCCTGGCCCAGCCAATTCTCGCCAAGCACGGCGAGATTGACGTCGTTCTCGATCATCACCGCGACGCCGAGCGCCTTCTCGAAAGCGTCAAGCACATTCATGGCGTCGAAGCCGGCGATGTTCGGCGCGAGCAGGATGCGGCCGGTCGCGGGGTCCGGCGCGCCCGGCGCGCCGATGACGGCAAGGCGGATTTTCTTGCGGGGAATCCGCTCCCTGGCCGCGGCCTGGAAGGCGAGCGCCGCGATCTGGTCGATGATGAACTGGCCGCCGCGCGGATCGGTCGGCGTCGCCGCTTCGGCGAAGATCTGGCAGGCGAGGTCGGTCAGCGCCACGCGCACCTTGGTGCCGCCCAGGTCGACAGCGATAATGTAGGCGGCGTCGTGGACGAGCTCATAAGTGACGGCGGTGCGCCCGACATGGCCGCTGGTGCGTCCGGTCTCCTGTACCCAGCCTTCCTGCTCGAGGCCACGTACGATTTCCGAAATCGTCTGCTTCGAAAGGCCGGTGAGCTTGGAAATCGAGGCCCGCGATATCGGCCCGCCTTGGACGATCGCCTCCATGACGGAGCGTTGCGAGAACTGGCGGGAAATACGCGGCAGATCGCTCACGGCGGGCCTCGGATTAATTCGTTCTGTAACCGAACTTATTATTCAAGCATTTGCTTGTCAACGACCTTGTTGCGTCGCCTGGGAACGGCGATCGGATGTGGATGCTGGCGGAGCTCCGCCGACAATTCAGCCGGACAACCGCTATTGCGATCAATGGTTTACGAAAGAACGTTGCTGGCTTCTGGGGATGCCTGCCGCTACTCGGCCGCCAGCTTGCGTCGGGCAAGGTTGATCTCGTCCAGCGGGAGTTCCGGCTCGTCATGGCTTTCTTCGTGACTGCGGAACGAACTCAGCCAATGCGAAAGATCGTCGAGGTAGAGATAGATCACCGGTGTGGTGAAGAGCGTCAGCGCCTGGCTGACGAGCAGTCCGCCGAACATCGTGTAGCCGAGGGGCTGGCGGATCTCCGCCCCGGTGCCATTCTCCAGCATCAGCGGCAGCGCGCCGAGCATCGAGACCATGGTGGTCATCATGATGGGGCGGAACCTGAGCAGGCAGGCCTGGCGGATCGACTCCAGCGAACTGAGATGCTGGTCCCGTTCCGCCGCGATGGCGAAGTCGACCATCATGATACCGTTCTTCTTCACGATGCCGATGAGCAGGATGACGCCGATCAGGCCGATCAGGTTGAACTCCATGTGGAAGACGAGCAACGTTCCCAGCGCGCCAAGCCCGGCCGAGGGCAGGGTGGACAGAATGGTCAGCGGGTGGATGTAGCTTTCGTAGAGGATGCCGAGGATCAAATAGACCACGACCAATGCGCCGAGGATGAGCACCGGCACGGATGACAGCGACTGCCGGAAGGCTTGGGCCGTGCCCGTGTAGCTGGTCTGGATGGTGGCGGGCAGCCGCATCTCGGCGGCGGTCCTGTCGATCGCGGCGGTGGCCTGTCCCAGCGCTACATTGGGCGCCAGGTTGAAGCTGATCGTCACCGACGGGAACTGGCCTTCATGGTTGATGACCAGCGGCTGCACCGGCTTCGTCGTCCACTTGGCGATGGCCGAGAGCGGCACCTGCGAACCGCTCGATGTCGTCAGATAGATCTGGTCGAGCGCCTTGAGGTTGCCGCGCAGCGACGGCAGCACCTCCATGATCACGTCATAGGTTGAAAGCTGGGTGAAATATTGGGCGATCTGGCGCTGGCCGAAAGCGTCGTTGAGCGTGTTGTCGACGTCGTTGGCCGTCAGGCCGTAGCGGGCAGCCTGGTCGCGATCGACCTGCAGCGTGAGCGTGGTGCCGGAACTCATCTGGTCGGTCGAGACGTCCCGCAATTCGGGCAGTCGCTGCAAGGCCGTCAACAGCTTGGGCGCCCAGCTGTCCAGCGTGTCGAGGTCGCTGCTTTCCAGCACATACTGGTATTGCGACGCGGACAGCTTGCCGCCGACACGCACGTCCTGCGAGGCCTGCATGAACAGGCGCGCGCCCTGAACGGCCGCGAGCTTCGGCTGCAACCGGCGGATGATCTGGTCGGCCGAAGCGTCGCGCTCGTCGCGCGGCTTCAACTGGATGAACATGCGGCCGGTGTTCTGCGTGTTGCCGCTGCCGCCCGTCGATGCCGCGAAATGCGCAACCGCCGGATCCTTGGAGACGATCCCGGCAAATTGCGCCATATAGGACTGCATCTGGCCGGCGGAGACATCCTGGCCGGCGATCACCTGGCCGAAAATCAGGCCGGTATCCTGCTGCGGAAAGAAGCCGCTCGGGACAAGGGTGAAGAAATAGCCGGTCAGCGCCACGCAGCCCAGGAACACCAGAAGGGTGATGAAACGATGCGCAAGCGCCCGGTCGAGGCCGCGCTCATAGGCGCGCAGCATCCCGTCGAAGACGCTTTCGCTCCAGCGGTAGAGCCTGCCGTGGTGTTCCTCTGCCGCCGGCTTGATGAAGCGTGAGGCGAGCATCGGGGTAAGCGTCAGCGAAACGCAGGCCGAAACCAGAATGGTCATGGCCAGCGTCACCGCGAACTCCTTGAACAGGCGACCGATGATGCCGCTCATCAGGAGCAATGGGATCAGCACCGCCACCAGCGAGATCGAGATCGACATGATGGTGAAGCCGATCTCGCTGGCGCCGCGGATTGCTGCCTGCATCGGCTTCTCGCCATGCTCGATGTAGCGGACGATGTTCTCCAGCATCACGATGGCGTCGTCGACGACGAAGCCTATGGAGATGGTCAAGGCCATCAGCGACAGATTGTCGATCGAATAGCCGGCGGACCACATCAGGCCGCAGGCGCCGAGCAGCGCCAGCGGGACGGTGAAGGCTGGGATGGCCGTCGCCCAGACATTGCGCAGGAACAGGAAGATCACCATCACGACCAGCCCGATGGTGAGCATCAGCGTGAACTGCACGTCCGCTACCGAAGCGCGGATGGTCTGGGTGCGATCCGAAAGCACCTGCAGTTTGAGTGAGGCCGGCATCGAGGCGGTCAGCATCGGCAGCTCCGCCTTGATCTTGTCGACCGTGTCGATGATGTTGGCGCCTGGTTCCTTGAAGATGACGAGGACGACGCCGCGCGTCGTGTCGGCCCAGCCGGCCTGGGTGTAGTCCTGCGCGTCGAGCACCGCCCGGCCGACATCCTTGACCCGCACCGGCGCGCCGTCGCGATAGGCGATGATGGCCTTGTTCCAATCGCCGGCAGCGGTCATCTGGTCGTTGGAGAACATGGTGAAGGAGCGCACCTCGCCCTGGATGTTGCCTTTGGGCAGGTCCACGGTGCCGATCGAGAGCGGGGTGCGCACCGCTTCCAGCGACAGGCCCCTTGCCGCCAGTTTGGCCGGATCGAGCTGGACCCGGATCGACGGCGTCTGCTGGCCGCCGACCAGCACCTGGCCGACGCCGTCGACATGGCTGATCACCTGCGCAAGCTTGGTGTAGACGTCGTCGCTCAACGTCGTCAGCGGCAAGTCCGTCGAGCTCGCCCCGATCAGCATGATCGGCGAGTCGGTCGGATTGACCTCCCTATAGGTGGGCGGATTGGGGAGGTTCTTCGGCAATTGTCCGCCGGCGGCGTTGATGGCCGACTGCACCAGCCCGGCGGCCGATGCGATGTCGACGTTGAGAGCGAATTGCAGCGTGACCTGGCTGGAACCTGACAGGCTGCTCGACGTCATTTCGGCAATGCCGGGGATCTGCGCGAACTGCGTCTCGAGCGGCTGGGTCACCGACGACGCCATGGTGATCGGGTCGGCGCCCGGCAGGCTGGTTGACACCTGGATCGTCGGGAAGTCGACGTTGGGCATCGGCGCGACCGGCAGGTTGAGATAGGCGACGACGCCGACGAACAGCACGCCGATCATCAGGAGCGAGGTAGCGACCGGGTAGCGGATGAAAGGCGTGGAAACACCGATCGCGGCCATCAGCTTGCACCTCCGGGCTGCGCGGTGCCAGCCTGCGTCTGGCCGGCACCGGGTGGGGGCGTGGCGTCGACACTTGCGCCGTCAACCACGCGGTATTGGCCGGCGATCACGACACGCTGCCCTTGGCTCAGACCATCGGTCACGACCGTCTCGCCGCCATCCGAAGGACCTGTCTTGACGGTCTGCCGATGGACCTTGCCGTCGTCGCCGACGACATAGGCGAAGAGCCCGTCAGGGCCATGCTGGACGGCTTCGTCCGGCACCACGATCGCGCCTGACATCGTGCCGATGCGCATGCGCGTGTTGACCGAAAGACCCGGCCACAAAGCATTGTCCTGGTTGGCGAATGTCGCCTTGAGCGAAATCGTGCCGGAGGCCTGGTCGACCTGGTTCTGGACCGCTTCCAGCTTACCGCTGGCCAGCACCGTCTTCATATCCGCGCCAAGCGTGTCGATCGGCATGGGGCCGGCCGTGAAGACCTTGTTGATGGTCGCGACCTCGTCCTGCGGCTGCGTGAACGACACGTAGATGGGCTGAAGCTGCACGAGAGTGAAAAGCCCGGGGCTCTGGCCGGCCTGCACGATGTTGCCCGGATCGATGGTGCGGAAGCTCGTCTTACCGGACAGCGGCGCCGTGATCCTGGTGAAGTCGAGGTTGAGCTGCGCCGCCTCGATGGCCGCCTTGTCGCCCTCGATCGTGGCGGCGGTGGTCGTGACCACCGCCTGCTGGTTGTCGACATCCTGCTGGGTTTCGAAGGTCTTTTGCAGGAGCGTGGAGAGGCGTTTGAGGACCACTTGCGCATTCTTGAGCGTCGCCTCGTCCTCCGCCTCCTTGGCCTCTGCCTGGTCGAGTGCGGCCTGATAGGGGCGAGGGTCGATCTCGGCAAGCAAGTCGCCTTGCTTGACCATCTGCCCCTGCTCGACCGGGACCTGGTCGACGACACCGGCGACACGGCTCGAGATGCTGACGCTGTTCAGCGGCGTCACCGTGCCGAGCCCGTAGAGATAAAGTGGGAAATCGGCCCTCCGCACCGTGGCGACAGTGACCGGAACCTTGGGCGCGGGCTGCGCCGACGCCGCGCTCGCGGCAGCCTTTGCCTGGGCATGGTTGCGCCATAGGCCATAGCCGCCGCCAAGCAGAATGAGTACGGCCAAAAGCACGATGCTCCGAGAGCGATGCTGCCGTTTGCGACTGGCTTGCTGCGTTGATGAAATGCTCATGATGCCGTCCACCTGCGGGCCAGAATACCTAGCCTTTTCAGGATGGTTGGAGGTTGGGATCGACCTCGTCGATCGGCGGGACAGTAGTCCTGTCGACGCTGCGCTGTCAGCTTACAGATCGGTCATGTTGCGCTGCGGCATTCAACGATGCGTGAGGCCGCCTTGACCGGACCATCGCGGCAAAATCAAATTTTGTTCATAGCCGGCGCTCGATCCGGAGCGACAATCAACTGCTCAAGCGGGAAACAGGAAAGCCGCGCCCGGATCGAAAAACACCGGGCGACGAGACGATGCAAACCGCCGCGAGCCGGCGATCGCCGAAATGCACGCGATCATGGATGCTATCCGCTTACGCAAGCCGGAAGCGACGGAGGCCGCGGCCCGGCGGCATGTGGAGACGGCTTGGCAAATCGCCTGCGACGCGCTTCGGCTCGGCACGCTTTAGGCGGCTTGTTTCAGCTCAATTCCGGTCGACGGGCTTGGAGCGCATGCGCGAAACCGTCTCGCGCTCGGCGCGCTTGGAGCGCAGTGGCGGCAAGCCGCGGTCGATGAGGTCCATGTCCTCAAGCACCATGTCGCCCATCCGCTTGAAGGCGATGTCGAGCGCGCCGGCGCGGTGCGCCGAGCGCAGGAAGCCGGGGAGGGCGCGGACAGGATGGTCCTGCGCCAGCGGCTCCTCCGGGAAGACGTCGCTTGCGGCAACGATATGGCCGCTCTTCACCGCCGCCATGAGTGCCGCGAAATCGACGACGCCGGCGCGGCTGAGCAGGATGAAGGCCGAGCCCTTTCGCATTTTGGCAAATGCGTCCGCGCCGAGGAAACCCTGGTTCTCGCTGGTGACCGAAGCGACGACGAAGACGAAATCGCTTTGCGACAGCACCGCATCCAGCGAGGCCGGCTCGACGCCATTGTCGATCAGGATCGACGGCGGCAGCCACGGATCGTAGACCTTGGTGCGGGTGCGGAAACCGGTCAGCAACCGGTTGAGCGCGCGGCCGAGATCGCCGAAGCCGATGATGCCGACATCGGCGCCGGAGAGAAGCCGCGCGGTCTGGTTGCCGTCGCCGCCCCAGAGCTCCTTGCCTTGCCGGAAGGCGAGATCGGCGTCGACGATGTTTCTGGCGAGATTCAGCGCCATGGCAAGGCCGAGCTCCGCGACCGGCTCGGCAAAGACCAGGCCCGTGGTGACGACATGGATGCCGCGCGCAAACAGCGTCTCATAGGGCATGTTGTTGAGCAGGTTCGTCTCGACATTGAAGATGCAGCGCAGCGTCTTCAGCTTCTCCAGCGTCTCAGCTGAAATCGGCGGCTGGCCGATGATAAAGCGCGCCTCGGCCAGAGTATCGGCGGGCAAGGCGGCAACGCCTTCCGGGGTGGTCTCGACAATGCGATAGTGTTTGCGCAGGCGCGCCAGCTGTGGCGGCGTGAAGATGAGCTCCAATGTGCGCGGTTCGGGCGCGCTGATGACCAGCGGCAAGGCTTTGTCGGGCATGTTTTTCCTCCGGGCGCGATTGGATCGCGTCAATCACGCATTCAAGTCTTACTCCCGATGAAACGATTTACAAGAACGAAAAATCGATTTATCGATTACAGTAGCGAGGCAGAAAATCGGCTGCCTCCCCTCGGGAGGAGGTCAATGGCACAACACCAAATCCGGCAGCGGCGTCCGTCGATCCACGACGTGGCAAGTCATGCCGGCGTGTCCGCGGCCACTGTCTCCAAGGTGCTGGCCGGCGTCACCACGGTCAAGCCGGAAAACGCGCAGCGTGTGTTCGACGCCGTCGAGCGTCTGGGTTACCGCGTCGATCCACTAGCCTCCGACATGCGTCGCGCCAAGCGCCGCATCATCGGCGCCATAATGCCCGAGTTCGAGAGCGAGTTCTTCGGCCAGATGGTCACCGAGCTCGAAGGCCTTGCCGAACAGCGCGGCTACACGTTGGTCGCCGCATCGAGCCGTGAATCGGAGGCGCGCGAGAAGGAAATCCTTGCCCGCATGCATGACTGGCGTGTTGCCGGCGTCGTGCTGGCGCCGGTGCGCAACGAGCATGGTCCGGCGGCCGCTTTCATGAAAGCCCACGGCATGACCGGGGTGCTGATCGACCGCGTCTTATCCGACGACGCCTTCGATACAGTATCGGCCGACAGCGCCTCCGCCAGCGCCGAGGTGGCGCGGATGCTGGTCGGCAAGGGCCACAGCCATATCCTCGTCATCGGCCTTGCCGAGCAGGCGGCGACCGTGCGCGCCCGTCTCGAGGGTTTTCGCGCGCAAGCGCTGGCGCTCAACCCATCGGTGCGCATCGACGTCATCACCTCGGAAGTCAGCGTCGAGCCGTTGAGGGCTTCGCTGCGAGATTACTTTGCCAGGGGAGAGCGGCCGACCGCCGTCTATTCGCTGCTCTTGAAGGGCACGCTCGTCGCGCTGTCCGAGTTCCGCCGGCGTGACTGGCATTGCCCGAACGACATCTCGCTGGTCGGCTTCGACGATGCGGAATGGATGCAGGTGACATGGCCGGCGATCGCCGCAGTGGTGCAGCCGGTGCGCCAGATCGCCAGCGAGGCGATGAACCTTTTGTTTCGCAGGGTCGAGGGCGCAGTGGGACCACCCACGGCGCGGCTCGAGCCCTGCCAGGTGTTGATGCGGGAATCCGTTGGCTCGCCAGGCAGCGGTCCGCATTCCGGGGGAGGAGACCGACAACAGCCCCCATTGTCGTGAACGGAAGTATGCGCCGGCCCTGGCCGAGGCATCCGGCGCCAAGGATCAACGGAGGATCGAATGACATCGCATTTCTTGAAGATAAATCGATTTACCCTTGCCATGGGTGTCGCGCTTGCGTTTTGCGCCGTCGGGACCGCCAAGGCCGAGGATGGCGAATATGGCGTGCTGATGAAGACGCTGGCCAATCCGTTCTGGGGCGCGATGGCGCAGGGCGTCGCGGACGGCGCCAAGGAAGCCGGCGTGAAATATTTCCAGCAGGCGGCCGAGAGCGACCAGGCGGCCGAGCCGCAACTCAACCTTTGCAACACGATGCTCGAGCGCAAGCCGGTGGCGATGATCACCGCCGCGATCAACTCGACCAACCTTCTGCCTTGCCTGAAGTCGGCGCAGGACGCCGGCATCAAGATCGTCGACCTCGACAACAATCTCGACCAGGCGGTGCTGGACAAGGAAGGCGTCAAGGTGACCTTCCATATCGGCTCCGACAACATCGCCGCCGGCGCGCAGGGCGCCGAATACCTCGCCAACAAGCTCGGCAAGGATGCCAAAGGTCCGGTGCTGGTGATCGAAGGCCTCTCCGGCAACATCACCGGCGAGAAGCGCGCCAAGGGCTTTGCCGACAAGCTGAAGGAACTGGCGCCAGGGCTCGAAATCGTCGCCTCGCTGCCGGGCGACTGGGATCGCGGCAAGGCCGCCTCGATCGCCACCGACACGCTGACGGCGCATCCGGATCTCGTCGCCATCTTCTGCGCCAATGACGGCATGGCGCTGGGCGCCGTGGAATCCGTCTACGCCGCCGGCAAGGGCCCGCAGGTGACGATCATCGGCGTCGACGGCAATTCGGACGCGGTGAAGTCGATTAAGGAAGGCCGCCTCAATGCCTCGGTTGCGCAGCTTCCCTATCTGGTCGGCAAGCAGGCGGTCGAGAACGTCAAGAAGGCGCTGGCCGGCGAGAAGGTCGAGGACAGCATCGCCGTGCCCACGCTGGTGCTGACCAAGGACGTGATCGACGCCGGCAAGGAGCCGATGCTGCAATATGTGAAGTGAGGAAGGAAGGGAGTAGGGGAGTAAGGCAGTAGGGGAGTAGGGGAGCGCGGTTTGCGCTTCGCCCATCTTTCCCTACTCCCCTACTAACCTACTCCCCTACTCCCTTACCCGAAGGGTAGAAAACATGGCTTCTGAACAGCCCGGCTTCTGGGCTCGGGTGCAGCGCGCATCCGTCGAAAGGCTCCACATCAGACTTGAGTCGCTGGTGGTGCTTCTGGCGCTGAGCACGGCGATGGCGCTGCTGTCGCCCTATTTCCTGTCGCTCAGCAATTTCCTCAACATCCTGCTCGCGACCTCGACGATCGGCGTGCTGGCGATCGCCGCCACTTTCGTCATCGGCTCGGGCGGGCTCGATCTGTCGCTCGGCTCGGTGATGGGTCTTGCGGGCGTGGCCGGCGCCTTTGTCGCCGTCAATCTCGGCTGGCCGTCGGTGCTGGCGGTGATCGCCTGTATCCTTGCCGGCGGCATTGCCGGCTATATCAACGGGCAATTGGTGACCCGCGCCTTCGTGCCGGCGTTCATCGTCACGCTTGGGATGCTTGGCCTTGCGCGCGGCCTGGCGCTGGTGATCTCTCAGGGCAGGGCGATCTACGGCTTGCCGCCGGAGATCGTCTATATCGGGCAGGGCAGGCCGTTCGGCATTCCCATGCCGGTGATCATACTGGTGCTGACGGCGATCGTCGCGCATGCGGTGCTTGCCTATACCCGCTTCGGCCGCCACACGCTGGCGCTGGGCGACAGCGAGGGCGCGGCGCGCGCCGCAGGCATACGCGTCGAGCACCACCGCCGCATCATCTATACGCTGTCCGGCGCGCTGGCCGGGCTTGCCGGCTTGCTGTTCACCGCCCGCGTCAATGCCGGCGACCCGACCGCCGGTATCAATTACGAGCTCACCGCGATCACGGCGGCGATCATCGGCGGCACCAATCTGTTCGGCGGCCGCGCCTCGATCCTCGGCACGATGATCGGCGCGCTGATCATGGGCGTGCTGCAGAACGGGCTGACGCTGCTTGCCGTGCAATCCTACTACCAGCAGATGGCGATCGGCGCGGTGCTGATCCTCGCCGTCTTCATCGACCAGTACCAGGTGCGGAAGGAGTCGCGCGTATGACACTGCTTTCGCTTCGCGGCATCCGCAAGAGCTTCGGCGCGGTCGATGTGCTGCACGGCGTCGACCTTTCGGTCGCGGCCGGGGAGGTGGTTGGGCTGGTCGGCGACAATGGCGCCGGCAAGTCGACGCTGATGAAGACGATCACCGGCATCTATCGCGCCGACAGCGGCTCGATCGAATTCGACGGCAAGGACATCCTGGCGCTGGACCCGGGTCAGCGCCGCCGTCTCGGCATCGAAATGATCTACCAGGACCTTTCGCTGGCCAAGCAACAGGACGTGGCCTCCAACATCTTCCTTGGACGCGAGCCGACGAAGCGACTGTTCGGCCTGTTCCCCGGCTTCGTCGACAAAGGCGAGATGGACCGCCAGGCCGCGAAAATGATTGAGCGGCTGGGCGCGCATCTGCCGTCAATAAACCGGTCGGTCGGTTCGTTCTCCGGCGGTCAGCAGCAGACGGTGGCGATCGCGCGTGCGCTCACCTTCAATCCGAAGCTTGTCATCATGGATGAGCCGACGGCGGCGCTGGCCGTGCGCGAGGTGCAGAGCGTGCTCGACCTCATCCGGCGGCTGAAGTCGGAAGGCATCGCCGTCATCCTGATCTCACACCGGCTGAACGACGTGCTGTCGGTCACCGATCGCATCGTCGTGCTGCGCCACGGCAGGGCGGATGCCGATCTCGTCACCGCCAACACCAACATGAACGAAGTCGTTAGCCGCATCGTCGGCGGCGGCGATACGGCCGCAGCGGCGGCGCATGAGCAACGAGGCTGACATGAACACCTTCGGACTGCACACTTTCGCCATCGCGCCGGTCTGGGACCTCGCCCGCATCGAGCCGCAGATGGACCGGCTCAAGGAATACGGCATCGGCCTGATGGAGATCCCTTTGCTTCGGCCTGAGGAGATCGACACCAAGCGGACGCGTAGCTTTGCCAATCACTACGGTGTTGAACTGGTCCCCTCGCTCGGCCTGCCGCGCGCGCTCGATGTGGTCGAACGGCCGGCCGAGGCGCTGGATTTCCTCGAGCCGGCTTTCCGGGTCTGCAACGAGGTCGGCGCCGAGGCGCTCGGCGGGGTCACCTACGGCACGATCGGCAAGACCACCGGCCGCGCCCCGACGCAGCGCGAGATCGACGGCATGTGCCGTTTCCTCGAACGCGCGGCGAAGGCGGCGAAGTCGCGCGGCTTGAAGCTCGGCATCGAGCCCTGCAACCGCTACGAGACGCATCTGATCAACCGCGGCGTCGACGCGGCGCGGATCATCGAGCGCGTCGGCGCCGACAACATCTTCATCCATCTCGACACCTACCACATGCATATCGAGGAGGAGAGCTTCGCTTCCGGTTTCGAGGCGGCGGCGCCTTATCTCGGCTATGTGCATGTGTCGGAGGCAAATCGCGGCGTGCCGGGTCGCGGCATGCTCAACTGGGCGGCCTGCATGAAGGCAATCGCCGACATCGGCTATCAGGGCGCGATCACGCTCGAAAGCATGAACCATGTCGATGTCGACATCGCCGGCGGGCTCGCGGTGTGGCGGCCGGTGGCGGAAGATCCGCGCGACGTCATCGAGGTCGGCCTGCCGTTCCTGCGCGAGGAGGCGAAGAAGGCCGGATTGACGCTGGGGTGAGCTCATTTCTTCCTTCCCTCTTTGTGGGGGAAAGGTGCCCTCGCGAAGCGAGGTCGGATGAGGGGTGTCCAGGGAAAGCTGGCGCCTCACTCCGCTGGAACACCCCTCATCCGTCCCGGCGCTGCGCGCCGATCCACCTTCTCCCACAAGAAGGAGAGAAGGAAGAATCAGAACGGGTAGTGCTGTCCGGGATCCTCGATCGTCACCCAGCGCAGGTCGGTGAATTCGGCGATCGAGGCCTTGCCGCCGAAGCGGCCGTAACCCGAGCCCTTGACGCCGCCGAACGGCATCTGCGCCTCGTCGCCGACGGTCGGGCCGTTGATGTGGCAGATGCCGGCCTGGATGCGCGCCGCGACGGCGAGCGCGCGGCGGATGTCGCGGCTGAAGACGGCCGACGACAGGCCGTATTCGGTGTCGTTGGCGACGCGCACCGCCTCGTCCTCGCCTTTCACGCGAATGACCGGCTTCACCGGACCGAAGGATTCTTCCGCATAGACGCGCATGGCGGGCGTCACGTGATCGAGAAGTGTGGCTTCCACGACCGTGCCGGTGCGCTTGCCGCCAGCCGCCAATTTCGCGCCCTTCGCGGTCGCATCGGCGATCAGTTCTTCCATCTTGTCAGCGGCCTGGCTGCTGATCAGCGAGCCGAGCACGACATGGCCGCGCGGGTCGCCGGCCGGCAATTGCGAAGCGCGGGCGGCGAGCTTGGAGACGAATTCGTCGGCGATCTTTTCGTCGACGATCAGCCGCTCGGTCGACATGCAGATCTGGCCCTGATGCATGAAGGCGCCGAAGGTCGCGGCATTGACCGCTGCGTCGATATCGGCGTCGTCGAGCACGACCAGCGGCGCCTTGCCGCCGAGCTCGAGCAGGGCCGGCTTAAGATGCCGCCCGGAGAGCTCGGCGATGATGCGGCCGACCTTGGTCGAGCCGGTGAAGTTGACGCGCTTCACCGCCGGGTGTGCGATCAGCGCCTCGACGATTGCCGCCGCGTCCTTCGGGTCGTTGGTGACGACATTGACCACGCCCTTGGGCAGGCCAGCCTCGACCAGCACTTGGCCGATCAGGCGGTGTGTGCCGGGGCATATTTCGGAGGCTTTCAGCACGACCGTGTTGCCGCAGGCGAGCGGCATGGCGAGCGCGCGCGTGCCGAGGATGACCGGCGCGTTCCACGGCGCGATGCCGAGGCACACGCCCGCCGGCTGGCGGATCGCCATGGCAAGCGTGCCGGGCTTGTCAGACGGAATAACCTCGCCGGAAATCTGCGTGGTCATCGCCGCCGCCTCGCGCAGCATGTTCGACGCCAGCATGACGTTGAAGCCGGCCCAGGGGCCAGTGGCGCCAGTCTCCTCCATCATCAGTTTCGTGAACTCGCCGACCTTGGCGGCCATGACGTCGGCTGCCTTGGAAAGCAGCGCCCGGCGTTCGCCAGGCCCGGTCTTCGACCAGGCATCGAAGGCAGCGGCCGCGGCATCGGCGGCCGCGTTGGCGTCGGCGACGCTTGCGGCAGCGGCGCGCGTCGCGAGCTTGCCGGTGAATGGGTCCAGGCGCTCATAGGAGGCTTTGCCGGTCGCCGCCCGCTCGTCGCCGTCAATCAGAAGTCCGATGTCCATGGGTCTCTCCTCGCTCGCGATCGGGCGTTGCAGATTGTCTCAGAAGCCGAGCACTTCGGCGTTTATTGATGCTTCGAGGCCGCCGTCGACCGGCACGTTGGCGCCGTTGATCCAGCGCGCGCCGTCCGAGCACAGGAACAGCACCACAGGCGCGATGTCGCCCGATGTGCCGGCGCGGCCGACCCGCGCAATATCGCTGTCGACGCGGGCATCGCCAAGCACGCTGCGGAATTGCTTGAGGATCGGCGTCTCCACCGGGCCGGGACTGACCGCGTTGACGCGGATGCCACGGCTCTTGAACAGGTCCTGATGCGCGGCGCGGAAGGTCCACAGGAGCAAAAGCTCCTTCGAGACAGGATAGCCTTCCTCGTTCTTCACGGCGTGGTCGGCGATCACCTTGGCGACGTCGGGAAAGCCTTCGACGCTGACCATCGAGGCGGCGCGGTTCAGATTGGCGCGCCAGCCATAACCGGCGATGGAGGCGACGTTGACGATGGCGCCGCCTTCGCGAAGCCTTGGCGCCAGCGCCTCGGAAAGCGCGCGCAGGCCGTAGAAATTGACGGCAAGCGTCGGCGCGGCGCCGGTGTTGCCGGAGAGGCCGGCGATGTTGCAGAGCGCGTCGAGGCGCTGCGGCAGCCGCGCGACGAGATCGTCGACGCCGGCCTTGGACGAGATGTCGGCCTGGACGAAGACGCCCTGGTGGCCGGCCGGCTCGCGCATGTCGACGCCGATCACGTCGGCGCCGAGTTGGCCGGCGAGTTCCGCGGTGCGCGCACCGATGCCCGAGGCGACGCCAGTGATGAGGATCGTCTTGCCTAACAGGATGCTCATGCCTTCTCCCGAGAATCGGTGGTCTGCAGCGGCGAAGCAATCTCGCCGGTCGGATTTGATGCCCCCGCGGGAAGCCTGACGCGGTAGCCGACCGACAGCAGGCGCCAGCCAAACCGCTCCTCGAGCGTGCCCCAGAGGCCTCGCGGCAAGAGCAGCGAGAAGACGAGCGCCGTAGCGCCGAGCCCGATCAGGTACCAGACGCCGGTGCCGCCGAACCAGGTTTCGATGAGGAAGAAGAGCAGCGCGCCGAGGATGGCGCCTTCGAAGGTGCCGATGCCGCCGACCAGCACCATGAAGATCATGTAGGCCGTCCACTGCACGCTGAAATAGGTCTTTGGCTGGAAGGTGATCGCGGTCGCCAGCCACAGCGCGCCGGCAACGCCGATGCCGAAGGCGGCGAGCACGAAGAGCAGCCGCTTGGTGCCGGTGACGCGCACGCCGACGGAGGCTGCCGCATCCTCATTGTCGCGGATGGCGCGGATGGCCGCACCGGTGCTGCCGCGCAGCAGGCCGAAGAGGATCGCGAGCAGCGCCGTCATCGATGCCAGCGCCAGCCAGTAGATGGTCAGCCTGCGTGTCGATGCATCGTAGACGTTGAGCGAGATCAGCGACGTGCCGGTCTCGCCCTGGATCAGCCGATCGAGATTGACGAGCAGGTGAGTAAGGGCGGCGATCACCCACATGCCGATGGCGAACTCGCCATTCTTCAAGCGCAGCATGAACAGCGAGATCGGCCAGGACACCGCGCCGACAATGACCGCCGAGATGAAGAGCGAGACGAACGGATTGAGCCCGGCATTGGCGAGCCGGATGGCGAAATAGGCGCCGAGCCCGAAGAACACCTGCTGGCCGACCGACACCAGTCCGCCGAAGCCGGCGAGCGCGTTCCACATGGCGGCGAGGATCACATAGATGAACAAAGCGGTCATGCGGTCGACGGCGCCGGCGGACAGGAACTGCGGCGCGATGGCGAGCAGCAGGATGACGGCCGCCACGCCGATGCCGGCAAAGCGCGAGGCGGCGGTGCCGCGCTCGATGACAGGGGAGGCGGCGCTCATGATGCCTTCCCCATGGAGATGCGCAGCAAGCCGCGCAGGCCGAGACCTGAGGTGTAGAGGCGGATGAACAGAACGATCAGGAAAGCGACATGGCCGCCGATGAGAAAACCTTGCGGATGTATCTTGGCGCCGAGCGTCTGGGCGAGCGCCAGGACGATGCCGCCGATCAGCGTTCCCCAGAGCGAACCGGCGCCGCCGATGACGGCCGCCTCGAAGGCGAACAGAAGTTGCGTGGCGCCGGCATAGGGATCGAAGGTGGCGCGCATGCCGAGGAAGGCGCCGGCGAGACCGACGGTGACCATGGCGATCGCCGCGGCGATGGCGTTGGCGCGGCGCGCATCGACGCCGACCAGCCCCGCCGTATCCGGGTCTTCCGAAGTCGCACGGATCGAGCGGCCGAGCCCGGTGCGGGTCAGAAACAACTGCAGTCCGCCGAGCAGGACGACGGCGGCGACGAAGATGATGACCGCGAGCTTGCCGACATAGATGCTGCCCGGCCATTCCCAGGAATCGTAGGACAGGCTGCCTATGAAAGGCGCCAGCGAGCGCGTGTCGGCGCCGAACTGTTCGAACAGCACATTGTCGATGACGATGGCGAGACCGAAGGTGGTGAGGATCGGCAGCAGCGCGCCACCGCGCGCGCTGCGCTCGAGCAGGAAGCGCTGCAAGGCCCAGCCGATCGCGGCCATCAACGGCAGCACGATGAGCAAGCCGAGGAAGGGCGGGATGTGGAAGCGCGATGCGAGCAGCCATAGCGCAAAGGCCGACAGCACGGCGAGGCTGCCATGCGCCAGGTTGATGATGCGCATCACCGAGAACATGAAGGAGAGGCCGCAGGCGATCAGCGCGTAGTAGCCGCCAAGCAGGATGCCCTGGACGATCTGGTTCATCATGCCGGCACGCCTGTGGCGCCTTTCCGGTGCAGGCCGAAATAGGCTTTGGTCACCTCGTCGCGCGAAACGGTCTTGCTGTCGCCGGCGAGCGCGATCCGGCCCTCCAGCATGCAGATGACCTTGCTGGAGACGGAGAGTGCGCGGTTGAGATCCTGTTCGACGAGGATGATCGTCGTGCCGGAACTGATCAGCCCCTGCAGCGAGGCGTAGACGCGGTCGACGACCAGCGGCGACAGGCCGAGCGAGACTTCGTCGAGCAGGAGGAGGTCGGGATTGCTCATCAGCGCGCGGCCGATCGCCGTCGCCTGCTGCTCGCCGCCCGAGAGATGCCCGGCCTTGGCGTGGCGGCGCGGTTTGAGGTTGGGGAAGGTTTCGAGCACGCGCTCGACGCTCCACTCGCCGGGACGACCGGCGCTGCGGCCAAGCAGGAGGTTTTCCTCGACCGTCATCTGCACGAAGAGCCGCCGGCCCTCGGGCACCAGGGCGATGCCCTTGCGGACACGTTCATGCGAAGGCACGCCGGAAAGGTCGGCGCCGCCGAAGACCACGCGGCCGGAGGCTGCCTGATGCGCGCCGGCAATTGCCCTGAGCAATGTCGTCTTGCCCGCGCCGTTGGCGCCGACCAGCGCCAGCGTCTCGCCGCGTTCGACGCCGAAGCTGACGCCGCGCACTGCTTGAAGCAGGCCATGCCGGACAACGAGATCCTCGACCGACAGCAGGCTCATTTCGGGCCTCCGCCGAGATAGGCGCTGATCACCTGCGGATCGGCCATCACCGCCTGCGGCTCGCCGTCGGCGATGACCTTCCCGGCATCCATGCAGATCAGCCGCTCGGCCACCTGCAACAGGATGTGGACGATGTGCTCGATCCAGACGATGCCGATCTTGCGGCGGCGCAATTCGCGGATGGTCTCGACGAGTTCGCTGGCCTCGCCGTCGGTCAGGCCGCCGCCGATCTCGTCGAGCAGAAGCAGCGTCGGTTTTGCGGCGAGTGCGCGCGCCAGTTCCAGCCGCTTGCGGTCGAGCAGGCCGAGCGTCTCGGCGCGCCGGTTGGCGACGCCAAGCATGCCGCACAGCCTCAGCGAGCCGAGCGCTTCGTCATAGGCCTCGTCGCGGCCGAGCCCGGCGCCGTGCGAGGCAGCGACGAAGACATTCTCGAAAGCGGTCATGCCGCCGAAGGGTTTTGGCACCTGGTGGGTGCGCACCAGGCCCAGCCGGCAGCGCCGCGTTGCCGGCAAGGCGGTCACGTCATCGCCTTTGAAGGCGATCGTTCCGGCGCTCGGCGGATAGGCGCCGGAGAGCACGCTGAGCAGCGTGGTCTTGCCGGCGCCGTTGGGGCCGACGATGCCGACCGCCTCGTCGGCGCCCATGGCGAAGTCGATGTGGTCGAGCACCACAAGCGCGCCGAAGCGCTTGTGGATGCCGGCGGCGCTGAGGATCGCACCGTTGGGCATGGCGTTCACGATGCGGTCCCTCGACAGATCAGCCGTTGTAAGGCTGGAGCTTGGCCTCGACCGGCACGTTCGGGTCGGTGGCGTTTTCGGTCACGACATAGTCGAGCGGGAATTTCGAGCCTTCCTTGGCGGCGACCCATTGCGTGCCGATGATCGGGCCGGGCGAGACATTGGGGACCGGGCCGCTTGTGAAGTCGACCTTGCCGCCCATGGTCTCGGTCTTGAGCGTGCTCAGCGCCTTGGCGACAGCCGCCTTGTCCTTGGCGTTGGCGCTTGCCTTAAGAGCTGCGAAGCCGGCATCGAGCAACGACATCGAGGCGCCGAGCTGCTGCGTCCATTGCTTGCCGCTCGCCGCCTCATAGCCATCGGCAAGCTCGGTGCCCGAAACGCCGGTCAGCGACGACTTGTAGGGGAAAGCCTTGTGCCAATAGGCGGCGCTCGAAATCTTCATGCCGAGGTCGCCGAGCGCCTCGATGTCGGACGGGAACAGGCCGGTCTTGGCGACCTGGGCGATCTTGATCTGCCGGGTCAGGCCTTGCTGCGCGGCCTGGCGCCAGAAGGCGGCGAAGTCGGGCGGGATCGGGAAGGAGTTGAAGATCTCGACGCCTTCCTGCTTGAACAGCGCGATCTGCGAGGAATAGTCGGTGGTGCCGGTCTCGTAAGCGCCGGGATCGACGATGGTGAAACCCTGCTTGGCCAGCAACGGCGCCAGATGGGCGCGGATGGCGTTGCCGTCGGCGTCGTTGGGATACATGACGCCGACCTTCTTGTTGGTCTCGATCAGGTTCCACTGCGAGATATAGGCCTTGAAGAATTCCTCGACGCCAAAGCCGAAATGATAGGTCCATTTGAACGGCGAGGGCTGGCCCGGCTTGGCGCCGCGGCCGAAATACCAGGCCTCCCACGGCATGACCGTCGACAGGCAAGGCACGCCGGCCGCCTCGCACGCGTCCGCCACAGGATTGATGACCTCCGGCGTCGAGACGGCGAGCATCAGGTCGATCGCCTGGTTGTTGATCAGGTCCTTGGCGAGCTGGCCGGCGCGGGACGGATCCGACTGGGTGTCCTGGTCGACAATCTCGACGCTGTATTTCTTGCCGCCAAGCTCGATACCGTTGGCCAGGGCCTTGCGGGCAAGATCCAGCACGTAGCCGTCGGTCTCGCCGAAGCCGGCGAGCGGGCCGGTGCGCGGGCTGACGAAGCCGACCTTGAGCGTGTCGGCGGCTTGCGCGAAGGCCCTGCCGCGGCCGAATGCCAGCGCCGCGCCGCCGGCCACCGAAGTGGCGATGAACTGGCGCCGTGAAATGCCCGACAGAGCGGGTTTGCTGCCGATAATATGAGACATCTGCTCCTCCCTCAGTCGCCGTTCGACGCGGCGGCAAACGGGTCTTCCGTTTGCGGCCGGACGGCACGGCTTTCGATCCTCCGAACGCCACATTGCACTAGCGGTTTGGTTCGGTAAAATGATATTTTACGGTGTTTCATTAACCCCTGGGTTAGTGGAATTCGAACCGACAGGCCGATCGTCAGGCGTGGTGCCGTGCTGCCTCGCGGATCGTCTGCAAGAGGATGGTGAAGGCGGGTGAGGGCGCGGTGTCGGTGCGCATGGTCAGGCCCACCGGCCCCTTGGTCTCCGCCGTATCCACCGGCAAGGCGACGAAGGCGCCGCTGGCGATCTCGTTGGCGACCACGCCCGCCGAGATGATCCATACCGCGTTGCTCTGGCGCATGAAGGAGCGGCCGAAGGAATCGGAAACGGTTTCGATTTCCGTGGCCGGCGCAGTCATGCCGTTGGTTATGAAAAGCCGGTCGACGAAAGGCCGGATGACGGATTCCCGCGTCGGCATCAGGACGGGAAACTCGTCAAGCCGCGCGAAGATGTCGGCGTCCGGCTCGGCCAGGGGATGTCCGGCCCGCACCACGAACAGCACCTGCTCGGAATAAAGGTGCTCGAAGAAGAAGCCGGTCATGTGCTCCGGCGCCGCGAGGCGGCCGACGACGAGATCGAGCGCGCCGACGCGCAGCTGTTCGAGCAGCACCGCATTCTCTCCGGTGACGATCTTGAGCGCGGCGCCGGTGTTTTCCTCGAGGAACAGGTTCATGGCGAGCGGCATGACCCGCGCCGATACGGTCGGCAGCGCGCCGATGCGGATCGGGTCGCGATTGAGGGCGCCGTCCTGGCGCACGGAATCGACGCCGCGTTTCAGCGCCGAAATCGCCGAGCCGGCATGTCCAAGGAAGATTTCGCCGAGACGCGTGACACGGATACCGCGCCCGTCGCGCTCGACCACGGCTATGCCGAGCGCTTCTTCGAGCTCACGCAAGGTCTTGGTCACGGCCGGCGCGCTGACATGCAGGAAGTCGGCCGCGCGCGCGACGCTGCCTTGCCGCGCGACTTCGAGAAACGCCTGAAGATGGCGGAAGCGGATCCGGCTTTCGGCCATGGTTCGATAACCTCAGAGTTAATGAAACGCCGCAAAATATCATTTTACCGAACCAAACCGCTCGTGCAATGTGGCTTCGGAGGATCGAAATCGTGCCATTCGTCAGCATAGGCGGCGTCACGCTGCACCACCGCCATATCGAGGCGCCCGGCACGTCGCGTCCGATCGTCTTCATCAATTCGCTGGGCACCGATTTCCGCATCTGGGACGACGTCGTCGCGCGGCTTGCTGGTGAAATGCCGATGCTGGTCTACGACAAGCGCGGCCACGGATTGTCGGACTTCGGCGGCGGCGTACGTTCCATCGACGACCATGTTGATGATCTGGCAGCCCTCATCGACCATTTCGGTTTCGACAAGGTCGTGCTCTTCGGCCTGTCCGTCGGCGGCATGATTGCGCAGCGGCTCTATGCCCGCCATCCCGAATGTGTAGAGGCTCTGATCCTCAGCGACACGGCGCACAAGATCGGCACCGCCGAAAGCTGGAACACGCGCATCGCGACTGTCGAGCGCGACGGCATCGAGGCGATCGCCGAAGGCATCATGAAAGTGTGGTTCACGCCGCAATTCCATGCCAAGCGTGCGGCGGACCTGGCCGGCTGCTGCAACATGCTGACCAGGCAGGCACTGCCTGGTTACATCGGCACATGCATGGCGGTGCGCGATGCCGATTTCACCGACAGCGCGCGACGCATCGCGGTGCCGACGCTTTGCATCGTCGGCGACCAGGACGGTTCGACGCCGCCGGATCTTGTCCGCTCGCTGGCCGGAATGATCCCCGGCGCACGCTTCGAAGTGATCCGCGATGCCGCGCATATCCCGTGTATCGAGCAGCCCGAAGCGCTCGTCACTCTGATCCGCGATTTCGTCGCCTCATTGCCTGAGGGAAAGTCTGCTCATGGATGATGTCACGAAGAACCGCTACCGTACCGGGCTCGAGGTCCGCCGCTCCGTGCTCGGCAGTCCGCATGTCGACCGCGCCGAGGATGCAGCGACCGATTTCGACCGGCCCTTCCAGCAGTTGATCACCGAAGCCGCCTGGGGAACGGTATGGGCGCGACCCGGCTGGTCGAAGCGCGAGCGCTCGATCGTGACGCTGGCGCTGCTTGCAGCGCTCGGCCATGACGAGGAAGTGGCCATGCATGTGCGCGCCACCGCCAATACGGGCGCCTCGCGCGACGACATCTGCGAGGCCTTCCTGCATGTCGCGATCTATGCCGGCGTGCCGGCCGCCAACCGCGCCTTCAAGATCGCCAAGCAGGTGTTCGCGCAGATGGACGGAGCCGATCATGGCTGAGACCGGCTCCAACCAGGCGCCGGAAGCCGGCGCCTTCTTCCAGCGCGACCGCCAATGGCATCCGCCAGCGTTGACGCCGAACTACAAAAGCTCGGTGCTGCGTTCGCCGCAGAAAGCGCTGCTGTCGTTCGACAACACGCTGTCGGAATTGACCGGCCCGGTGTTCGGGCACGCGATGCTCGGCGAGCTCGACAACGACATGATCCACAATTTCGCCAGACCCGGCGAGAGCGCCATCGGCGAGCGCATCATCGTTCATGGACGCGTGCTGGACGAGCGCGGCAAGGGCGTTCCTGGCGTGCTGCTCGAATTCTGGCAGGCCAATGCAGGCGGCCGCTACCGTCACAAGAAGGACGGATATCTTGCGCCGCTCGATCCGAATTTCGGCGGCTGCGGCCGCACCATCACCGGCGAGGACGGCGGCTACGCGTTTCGCACCGTCAGGCCCGGACCGTATCCCTGGCCGAACGGGCCGAACGACTGGCGGCCGGCGCACATCCATTTTTCCGTGTTCGGCCACGGCTTCGCGCAGCGGCTGATCACGCAGATGTATTTCGAGGGCGATCCGCTGATCTGGCGCTGTCCGATCGTCGGCGGCATTTCCAACAAGGTCGCGGTCGAGGCGCTGATCGCGGCGCTCGATATGCAGTCGACCATCCCGATGGACGCGCTTGCCTACAAGTTCGACATCGTGCTGCGCGGGCGGCGCTCGACGCTGTTCGAGAACAGGCCGGAGGGCAATTGATGACGCAGTCGCTCAACCGGCTGAAGGAGAGCCCTTCGCAGACCGCTGGACCCTATGTGCATATCGGGCTGACGCCCAATTTCTGCGGTATAGGCGGCGTCTATGCGAGCGACCTCGGTTCGGCGATGGTCAACGGTGAGACCAAGGGCGAGCGCATCGAGTTGCGCATCCGCGTGCTCGACGGCACCGGCACGCCGCTCAAGGACGCGCTGGTCGAGATCTGGCAGGCGGATGCCGAGGGGATCTACAACTCACCGGCCGAGATGCGCGGCGCCGCCGATCCAAACTTCCAGGGCTGGGGCCGGCAGCCGACCGACATGGAAACGGGCGTCTGCCTGTTCCGGACGATCAAGCCGGGTCGGGTACCGTTCCGCGACGGGCGGCCGATGGCGCCGCATATCACGCTGTGGATCGTGGCACGCGGCATCAATATCGGCCTGCACACTAGGCTCTACTTCTCCGACGAGGAGAAGGCCAATGCCGCGGACCCTATCCTTGCGCGCATCGAGCATCGCCTGCGCGTGCCGACGCTGATCGCCGAGCGTCAGGGCAATACCTACGTCTTCGATATCCATTTGCAGGGCGAAAAGGAGACGGTCTTCTTCGACAGCTGACCGTGGCCGCCATGACCGTTTCGCCCTTCGATCACCCGCTGCTTTCCGGCCTGCTCGGCGACGAAGAGGCGGCCAGGTATTTCTCCGTCGAAGCCGACATCGCTGCGATGCTCGCTTTCGAGCGGACACTGGCCGAGGCGGAAGCCGAATGCGGCGTCATTCCACGTGATGCCGCGGCAGCGATCGTGAAAGCACTGGGATCGTTCCGGCCGGATACGACCAAGCTGAAGGCGGGCGTCGCCAAGGATGGCGTCGTGGTGCCGGAACTGGTGCGCCAGATCAAGGCTGCTGTCGGAGCGCCGCACGATACGCACGTTCATTTCGGCGCGACCAGCCAGGATGTCATCGATAGCGCGCTGGTGCTCAGGCTGCGCGGCGCGGTCGACCATATCGGCCTGCTGCTCGGCGAGAACATCGTGCGCCTCACCGGGCTGGAACTGGACTTCGGGAGCCGCGAGCTCATGGCGACGACGCGCATGCAGCCGGCAATACAAATAACTGCGCGCGATCGGGTCGTTTCGTGGCGGGTGCCGCTTGAGCGTCACCAGGAACGCTTGAAAGAGCTCTCGGGTCGGTTGCTAGTGGTTCAGTTCGGCGGCGCCGCAGGCACGCTGGAAAAGCTCGGCGGCAAGGCCGGCGCGGTGCGCGCCGCGCTCGCCGCCAAGCTCGGTCTTGCCGATGCGCCGCAATGGCATAGCCAGCGCGATACGCTTGCCGAATTCGCCGGCTGGCTGTCGCTGGCGACCGGCGGCCTCGGCAAGTTCGGACAGGACGTTGCGCTGATGGCGCAGACGGGCTCCGAGATCAAGCTGTCCGGCGGCGGCGGTTCCTCGGCCATGCCGCACAAGCAGAATCCGGTGAAGGCGGAAGCTTTGGTGGCGCTGGCGCGCTTCAACGCCACGCAGCTCTCCGGGATGCATCAGGCACTGGTGCATGAGCAGGAGCGCTCGGGCGCGGCCTGGACGCTGGAATGGCTCATCCTGCCGCAGATGGTCGTGGCGACCGCGGCCGCGCTCAGGCTTGCGGCCGAGTTGGCCGGACAGATCGAGAGCCTCGGTCATTGATGCGCACACGGGTCGCCATCATTGGGTCCGGACCGTCCGGCCTGCTGCTCGGTCAGTTGCTCGCCACCATTGGCGTCGAGACGATCATGCTTGAACGGTCGAGCCGCGAGCATGTGCTTGGACGTGTGCGCGCGGG
Organism: Mesorhizobium sp. B2-8-3; assembly: GCF_006440815.1. Lineage (NCBI taxonomy): Bacteria > Pseudomonadati > Pseudomonadota > Alphaproteobacteria > Hyphomicrobiales > Phyllobacteriaceae > Mesorhizobium > Mesorhizobium sp. B2-8-3. The sequence goes on along the minus strand of NZ_VFTW01000009.1, from coordinate 109,532 downwards.
TGTGCTCGAACAGGGCACGGTCGACCTGCTCGGCCACGCGGGCGCGGCGGACAGGCTGCACGCCCAGGGCCTGCCGCATGCCGGCATCTCGCTCGCCTTCGATGGCCGCGCGCATCGCATCGACATGACAACGCTTACCGGCGGCAAGCATGTCACCGTCTATGGCCAGACCGAAGTGACGCTCGATCTGATGCAGAAGCGCGAAGCGGCGGGACTCCCCACCGTCTTCGAAACATCGAATGTCGCGCTGCATGATTTCGGCGGCGCGTCGCCCTTCGTCACCTACGACAAGGACGGCCTCACGCATCGTATCGACTGCGACTTCATCGCCGGCTGCGACGGCTACCACGGCGTCAGCCGCAAATCGGTGCCGGAAGGCGCGCTGAAGACGTTCGAGCGGCAATACCCATTCGGCTGGCTGGGCGTGCTGGCGGAGGTGCCTCCGGCCGACCACGAACTGGTCTATGCCAATCACGAGCGCGGTTTTGCGCTCTGCTCGATGCGGTCGCCGCAGCGCAGCCGCTACTATGTGCAGGTTCCCGCCGATGAGCGCGTCGAGGCCTGGTCCGACGACCGCTTCTGGGACGAGTTGCGCGGACGCCTGCCGCCGCGGATAGCGGCCGCCGTCACCACTGGGCCGTCCTTCGAGAAGTCGATCGCGGCGCTGCGCTCCTTCGTCGCCGAGCCGATGCGCTTCGGCAGGCTGTTCCTGGTCGGAGACGCCGCCCATATCGTGCCGCCGACCGGCGCCAAGGGCCTCAACCTCGCTGCCAGCGACGTGCGCTATCTGTTTGCTGGACTTCGCGAATTCTACAACGGGAAGTCAGAGGCCGGGCTCGACGCCTATTCGTCAAAAGCGCTGGCGCGAGTCTGGAAAGCGGTGCGCTTCTCCTGGTGGATGACGACGATCCTGCACCGTTTTCCCGAGACAGGCGAGTTCGGCCAACGCATCCAGGAAGCCGAGCTCGACTATCTCGTGCATTCCAAGGCTGCATCCACGGCAATGGCCGAAAACTACGTCGGTCTGCCCTATTGATCCGCCTGGGCGGTCAGACCCGCTCCAACGCGATGGCGATGCCCTGGCCGACGCCGATGCACATGGTGGCCAACGCGCGCTTGCCGCCGCGCTCGCGCAGCTCGAGCGCCGCCGTGCCGGTAATGCGGGCGCCGGACATGCCGAGCGGATGGCCGAGCGCGATCGCGCCGCCGTTGGGGTTCACATGCTCCGCCTTCTCGGAAATTCCGAGTTGGCGGAGCACGGCAATGCCCTGGGAGGCGAAGGCTTCGTTCAATTCGACGACATCGAATTGTTCGGGTGTCAGGCTGAGGCGGGCGCAAAGCTTCTTCGTGGCCGGCGCCGGTCCGATGCCCATGATGCGCGGCGCCACACCGGCGACGGCACCGCCGAGGATGCGGGCGATCGGCGTCAGGCCATGCTTCTTCGCGGCTGCCTCGGACGCGATGATCAGGGCAGCAGCGCCGTCATTGACGCCGGAAGCGTTGCCGGCGGTGACGCTGCCGCCCTGGCGGAACGGCGTCGGCAGTTTGGCCAGCGTCTCGATGGTGGTGCCCGCGCGGGGGTGTTCGTCCTTCACGACGATGATCGCGTCGCCTTTCCTCTGCGGGATGGTCACCGGCGCGATCTCCTTCGCCAACCGGCCATTGGCTTGCGCGGCGACCGCCTTGTCCTGGCTGCGTACCGCGAAGGCGTCCTGGTCGGCTCTGCTGACGGAAAAATCCTCGGCGACGTTCTCACCGGTCTCCGGCATGGAGTCGACGCCATACAGCGTCTTCATCAGCGGATTGACGAAGCGCCAGCCGATGGTGGTGTCGTAAATCTCGGCGTTGCGCGAGAAGGCGGTGTCGGCCTTCGGCATGACGAAGGGCGCTCGGCTCATCGATTCGACGCCGCCGGCAATCACCAGCTCGGCCTCGCCTGATTTGATGGCGCGCGCGGCGATGGTGACGGCATCCATGCCCGAGCCGCACAAACGGTTGACGGTCGAACCTGGAATGTCCTGCGGGAGGCCGGCAAGCAGCAGCGCCATGCGCGCTACATTGCGATTGTCCTCGCCGGCCTGGTTGGCGCAGCCATAGACGACGTCATCGACGGCCGCCCAGTCGACGCCGGCATTGCGCCCGACCAGCGCCTTCAACGGAATCGCGCCGAGATCGTCGGCGCGGACGGAGGACAGCGCGCCGCCGAAGCGGCCGATGGGCGTGCGGATGTAATCGCAGATGAAGGCTTCGGTCATCTAGGCAGCTTTCCCTTTGGCGGCCCCTTGATGCGCCGCCTTGGTGCGGGCCTGCAGGTCGCGCAATGTCTTCAGCTCGAGTTCTGTCGGCGCCGGCGTCTCGTCAAGGGCCTGCGCGAACTTGACCGTCCAGCCACAGGCTTCCTGCACCTGCTCGCGGCTGACGCCCGGATGCAGCGAGACGACGGTGAATTCCTTGGTCACCGGGTCCGGCTTCCAGATGGCAAGGTCGGTGATCAGCAAAGTCGGGCCGGCCGTGTCGATGCCGAGGCGCTTGCGGTGGTCGCCACCGTCGCCATGGCCGAAGGAGGTGAAGAAGTCGATCTTCTCGACCATGCCGCGCTTCGACTGCGCCATGGTGATGTAGACCTGCCTCGACGAGGTGGCGATCTCCGGCGCGCCGCCGCCGCCGGGCAGGCGGGTCTTGGGATGCGCGTAGTCGCCGATGACCGTGGTGTTGATGTTGCCGAACTTGTCGAGCTGGGCGGCGCCCAGGAAGCCGATCGAGATACGGCCGCCCTGCAGCCAGTAGCGGAACATCTCCGGCACCGCGACCGTGGTGACCGCGGTCTCGCACAATTCGCCGTCGCCGATCGAGAGCGGCAGCACGTCGGGCGCGGTGCCGATGGTGCCGCTTTCGTAGATCAAGGTGATGTCGGGAGCATGCGTCAGCCGCGCGACATTGCAGGCGGCCGACGGCGCGCCGATACCGACGAAGCAGACATCGTCGCTTTTCAGCGCGCGGCTGGCGGCGATCGTCATCATCTCGTTTGGGGTGAAGCCCATATCCTTCGCGTCGCTCATGCGGCTTTCCTCAGATGCTCGACGCGACCGGCAAAGTCGTCCGCGCTGCTCTCGATGACGTTCTTCTGGATCCAGGCCTGGAAGCGGTCGCGGTCGGCGGCGATCTCGTCCCATTCCAGATAGGCGGCGTTGTCGCGCTCGTAATAGCCATGCGCGTAGGAGGGGTGCGAGCCGCCCGGCACGACCGAGATCGCCGCGATCGTCCAGTTCGGCAGCACGGTAAGATTGGGGTGGAGGTCATCGAAATTGTCGACCACTTCCTCGACCGTCACCACGGCGCGCTTTGCGGCAAGAACGGCCTCCTTCTGGATGCCGATAATGCCCTCGACCAGCACGTTGCCTTTCCGGTCCGCCTTCTGCGCATGGATGAAGGTGACGTCGGGCCGGATCGCCGGAACGGCGGCAAGCACCTCGCCGGTGAAGGGGCAGGTCACGGATTTGATGTTCGGATTGACCGCGGCGAGACCGGCGCCGCGATAGCCGCGAAACACCGCGCAGGGCAGGCCGGCGGCGCCCGCCTCATAGCCATTGGCCATGCCGGCGTGGCTGTGTTCCTCGACCTCGATGGCGCGGGGAAAGCCGTTCTCGATGGCGTCGCGGGCGCGCCTGAGCAGGCCGACGCCCGGATTGCCGACATAGGAGAAGACGACCTTCTTCGCCATGCCCATGCCGATCATCTGGTCGTAGATCAGGTCGGGCGTCATACGGATCAGCGTCAGGTCGCGAAAGCCCTGGCGGATCGCCTCATGCGCGGCAGCGGTCGGGATCAGATGCGTGAACCCCTCGAAAGCGACGGTGTCGCCGTCATGCAGATTCTCCGCGACCGCCTCTTTCAGCGGCAGGAACTTGACCATCTCCGGGCTCCTTGGTGCGAAAAGTTCGTATTGCGAACATATGTTTTATATGAGATACTTTTAACTCCAACCTTTGCATTGAGTCAACGCCGGCCTGGAGGCCGCTCGTGGAAGAGGAAGCAATTTCACGCGACCATGTCGGTTCGCTGGAGCGTGGCCTGGCGGTGATGGAAATCCTCGCGCGCCACCCGGCCGGCATGACGCTGACCGAGATGGCAGAGGAGGCGGATCTCACGCGAGCGGGGGCCAGGCGCTTTCTGCTGACATTGGTCGCGACGGGCTATGCGACGCAATCCGGCCGGCTGTTTTCGCTGTCGCCGCGCCTTTTGACCGTCGCGCGGACCTGGCTCGGCGGTGCTTCGCTCTGGACCTTCGCGGCGCCTGTCATGCGCGAGGTGGCCGGCAAATTCGACGAAGCCTGCAACGCGGCCGTGCTGTCGGGCGAGGACGTCGTCTATGTGGCGCGCATCCCTGGACGGCGTATCCTGAGCGTGGCGCTCGACGTCGGCACGCGGCTGCCGGCCTATTGCACGTCGATGGGGCGGGTGCTGCTTTCCGGCCTGCCGGCGGATGATTTGAAGACTTTCCTTGCTGAAGCGTCCATCGAGCGGCGGACGCCGAAGACGATCACCGGCCGCGCCGCGCTCGGCAAGGCCATCGACAAGGCGAGGGCGGAGGGCTTCGCCGTCGTCGACGAAGAGCTGGAACTCGGCCTGCGCTCGATCGCGGTGCCGATCGTCGATCGCGCCGGCCGCACAGTCGCCGCCATCAACGTCTCGACCCAGTCGGCGCGTTTCTCGGTCGAGGCGATGGAGCGCGAGATCCTGCCGGCGCTGCGGCAGGCCAAGCAGCGCGTCGAGGAATTCTTCTTCGTTTGATGACCAGCCGACCGTTGGGCCGAAGGCCGTTGACGGTTCATTTCAGATACGTTAATGAACAGGATTATACAGGTTCATTGAACAGGTATCGATATGGCTCGTCGCGCGATGCAAATCACTCCCGGCACGGGCAAGCCCGAGCAGATCGCAACGGTTCTGGAACATGAGATACGCTCCGGCCTGCTCGGCTTCGGCGACCGCCTGCAGAGCGAGAGCGAACTTGTCCAACGCTTCTCCGTCAGTCGCAACACGGTCCGCAAGGGGCTGGAGGAACTGTCGAGCCGCGGGCTGATTACCACCAAGGTCGGCATCGGCTCCTTCGTGACCTTCGACGGCATGCCGGTCGATGACGCGATCGGCTGGTCGCGCGCGCTTGCCAACGCGGGCGCCAATGCCGAGACCCGCACATTGCGGCTCGAGATCATCGACGACGCGGAACTGGCGGCCAGGCTTGGCGTCGAGAGCGCGTCCTTCATTGCGGTCGACCGCGCCCGCACCAATGCCGATGACGGCCATGCAATCTCGATCGAGCGCAGCCGTCTGCCGCTGTCGCCCGAATTGGAAGACATACCCCTGCGCGGCTTGCGCGAAGGCACGCTGCACCAGACGCTGCGCGGGGCAGGGCTGGTGCCCGATCACGGCGAGGAATGGGTCGACATCGAGATGTTGAGCGCGGCCGACGCCGCGATCCTCGCCTGCGCCCGCGGCACGCCGTTCCTGCGCACGCGCCGCCTGACGCGCGCCGCCGACGGGCGCGCCATCGAATTCGTCACCAGCCTGCTCAACCCCGCGCATTTCGCGCTTCACCTGGAGTTCTGAGCATGGCGGCCGACGCGATTGATCGGGCAATGGGCGCACTGATCGGCGGGGCGCTGGGCGATGCGCTGGGCATGCCGACGCAGCTTCTGTCGCCGGCCCGCATCGCCGAGCTCTACGGTCATGTCGAGGATTTCGTCGCGCCTGCCGCCGACCACCCGGTGTCGAAGGGACTGCCGGCCGGCGCGATCACCGACGACACCGAACAAGCGCTGCTGCTTGGCCGCATCCTGGTCGAGTCCGGCGAGCGTTTCGACCACGCGCGCTGGGTCGGCGCGCTGCTCGACTGGGAGCGCGACGTCAAGGCGCGCGGCAGCTACGACCTGCTTGGACCATCGACCAAGCGCGCCATCGACGCCATCAACAGCGGCGTGCCGGCCGAAGAGGCCGGGCGCAGCGGCGACACTAATGGCGCGGCAATGCGCATCGCGCCGGTCGGCATCATGATGCCGCCGGAGCCGCTCGACGCGCTCGTCGCTAAAGTCGCGGAGACCTGCCGGGCCACGCACAACACCTCGATAGCCATTGCCTCGGCCGCGGCGGTCGCAGCCGCAGTCAGCCTCGGTGTCTCGGGTGGCGACTGGCGTGCCGCTTCCGGGCATGCGGTAGCCGCTGCGAGGCTTGGTGCTGCGCTCGGCCATTGGGTCACCGGCGGCGACATCGCCGCGCGCATTCTCTGGGCGCAGTCGCTTGTCCGCGGCAAGGCGGAGAAGGAAGCAATCAAGCTGATCGTCGACCTGGTCGGCACGGGCGTCGCCAGCCAGGAATCGGTGCCGGCGGCATTCGCGGTGCTGGAGGTCGCGCAAGGCGATGCATGGCGGGCTGCGGTGATCGCGGCCAATCTCGGCGGCGACACCGACACGATCGGGGCGATTGCCGCCGGCATGGCCGGCGCCTGCGCCGGCCTGTCGAGACTGCCGCAGGATCGCATCCCCGAATTGCATGGCATCGACATCGCGGATGTCCGCGCGCTGGCTGGGGATCTGGTCGCGGTCCGGACGGCCAAGACCGGTCCAGGCAAGGAGAACGCGGCGTGAGTGGGCGGCTCGTCCATGTCGGCAGCGCGGTGGTCGACTATGTCTACCGCATCGACGCCTTGCCGGCGGCCGGCACGGAAAAGACCGCGACGAGCTACGCCCGCGTTGCCGGCGGCGGCTTCAACATGATGGTCGCGGCAAGCCGCTCCGGCATGAAGGTGGTGTTCGGCGGCCAGCTCGGCACCGGACAGGACGGAGACTTCCTGCGCGCCGCCTTCGCGGCAGAAGGCATCGAGGCGCTGACGCCGCCGTCGCCCCTCATGGATAGCGGCAATTGTGTTGCCATGATCAGCAGCGACGCGGAGCGAACCTTCGTCTCGTGGCCGGGCGCCGAGAGCCGGCTCACGCTCGACATGATGGCGCCCGTCCACGTCGTTCCCGGCGATTGGGTTTTCACCTCCGGCTACACGCTGAGCTATCCTGGCAGCCGTGACGCGCTCACCGACTGGATCGAGGGGCTGCCGGCCGACATTCCTTTGGTCTTCGATCCGACGCCGGTGATCGCCGATATTCCGCGGCCGATTCTGGACAGGGTGCTGGGGCGCGCGACCTGGCTGAGCTGCAACACCGACGAGGCCGCAGAGATTGCCGGCGCCGGCGACGCCCAAACCGTCGCCATCCGGTTGCTCGCCGAGCATTGCCCCAGAGCCGAAGGCGTCGTCATCCGCGCCGGCGCGCATGGCTGCCTGGTGCGCATGGCCGACGGCGGTACCCGCGCGGTGCCCGGCTTCGAAGTGGAGGCCGTCGATACCAATGGCGCCGGCGACACGCATATCGGCGCCTTTGTCAGTGGCCTGTCGCACGGCATGCGCCCTTGCGAGGCGGCCCGTTACGCCAACGCCGCCGCGGCCCTTTCCGTCACCCGCCATGGCGGGTCTTCGGCGCCGACCGATGAAGAGATCCAGGAGTTCCTGACCCAGCGCGGCGCAGCGACGGCCGCGCTTGGCCGGGCGGAAGCGACTTAACAAGCCCGTCAATCGGGCAAACAATGAGAGGAAAATACCATGCGCATGCCCAGACTGACCGCTTTTCTGACGGCCACCGCCGTCTTCGTCTCCGCATTCACGGTTTGTGTATTCCCTTTGGCAGCACAAGCGGCCGAGGAAGTGCATGTGCTCAACTGGAAGGGCTATGGCGCCGACGAGCCGTGGGCGGTCGCCCATTTCGAGAAGGCGACCGGCTTCAAGGTGGTCAACGACTTCTTCAACTCCGAACAGGAGATGCTGACCAAGATCCGCACCAATCCCGGTCTCTACGACGTCGTCATGATCAATGCCGCCTTCAACGACCAGGCGATGGCCGGCAAGCTGATCCAGCCAATCGACGTCTCGAAACTTTCCAACTATGCCGACATCGCCAAGGACAAGGCCGGCTCGCCGATGCTCAACCATGATGGCAAGGTCTATGGTGTGCCGTGGGTCTGGGGCCTGACGGCTCTGGCCATCAATGACAAGTCCTTCGACAAGCCGCCGACGAGCATCGCCGAGATGTGGGACCCGGCGCATAAGGGCCGCGTCATCATCCGCGACGACGCCGTCGAGGCGGTGCAGTTCGGCGCGCTCGCTTCGGGGCAGAACATCAACGACATCAAGGATATGGAAGCGGTCAAGGCGAAGCTGACTTCGCTGATGCCGCAGATCAAGACCTTCTGGAGCTCGGAAAACGACTGGAACCAGATGGTCGCTTCCAACCAGATCGATATCGGCACCTATTGGAGCGGTTCGGCCGATCGCGCCAAGACGCATTTCAAGCTGCCGGTCTCGCTGGTCATCCCGCAGGAAGGCTCGGTCGCCTGGCTGGATGCGTTCTCGATTCCCGTCGGCTCCAAGAACGTCGCCGGAGCCGAGGCCTTCATCAACTACATGATCGACCCGAAATTCTATGTCGAGTGGGTCACCAAGGTCGGCGCGCCGGTTTCGGCCAACACCAAGGCGGTCGATGCGCTGCCGGAGGACGCCTTCAACCGCAAGGTCATGGGCAGCCCGGACGTCGCCAAGCGCATCCAGTTCCAGGCGCCGATCACCGACGAGCAGCGCGAGAAATACCTGGCGCTGTGGCAGGAGCTGAAGGTCAACGTGAAGTAATCACGTCTTTCGGGGAGGAGAGGCAAATGGCTGACCAGCTTGCGATCGGTTCGCGGCGCGGACTGAAGCCGGCCCTGCCGCTTCTCCTTCCCGCCTATCTGTGGCTGACGGTGGCGATCTTCCTGCCGCTGTCGGCCATGGTGTTCTTCTCCTTCATGACCGACCTGCCGCTGGCAGGCAAGGAATGGGCCTTCACCCTCGGCAATTACGCCGCCTTCTTTTCGCAGAGCCTCTATTCGCGGCTGCTGCTTTCATCGCTGCGTCTCGGCCTCGAAGTGACGCTGTGGTGCGTCGTCATCGGCTATCCGGCGGCCTATGTGCTGGCCAAGGTGCTCAAAGGGCGCAGCCGCGAGGCGATCTTCCTGCTCGTCATCCTGCCGTTCTGGTCGAACGGACTGGTGCGGATATTCTCCTGGGCCATGGTGCTGCGCGAAGGCGGCATCCTCGACACAGCGCTCAACGCGGTGCTGCCGTTCAAGATCAACATCGATCTCATGTATTCCTATCCGGCCGTCATCATCGGCCTGGTGCACTCTTATGTGCCCTACATGGTGCTGACCTGCTACCTCACGCTGCAGGCCATCGACGACTCGCTGATCGAGGCGGGACGCTCGCTCGGCGCCTCGCGGCGGCAGGTACTGTGGCGGGTCATCATCCCGCTGTCGATGCCGGGCCTGATCGCGGGCTCAGCGCTCATCTTCGTGCCGGTCGTCGGCTCCTTCATGGAGCCGCGAATCCTCGGCGGCCGCACCGGCACCTTCTACGGCACTGTCATCGAGGACCAGTTCGTCGCCGTGTTCAACTGGCCCTTGGGCGCCGCGCTTTCCTTCATCCTGCTCGCGGTCGTGCTTATCATCCTGGCGCTGGCGGCACCGGTCCTGCGGAGGGCCGGCTGATGGCGACGACACGCATCCTCGAATGGCTCGGGCGCTTCTACATCGTGCTTCTGCTCGGCTTCCTCTATTTGCCGATCGTCATCATGGCGGCGATGTCCTTCAACGCCTCGCCCTTCTACCAGCTGCCGTTCGAGTGGACGACGGACTGGTACGTCTCGCTCTGGCAGAACGACCAGCTGATCGCGGCGACCTGGAACAGCATCGAGATCGCCGTCATCACCACTTTGATCTCGACCGTGCTGGGCGCGATGGCCTCGCTGGCGCTCTATCGATACGAGTTCCGCGGCAAGAAAGTGCTGCAGGCACTGCTCTTCCCGCCGATCGCCATTCCGTGGCTGATCACCGGCACTGCGATGCTGATCTTCTTCTTCGGCGCCGGCATCGGTCGTGGGCTTGTCGCCATCCTGCTCGGCCATGTCGCGCTGGCGCTGCCTTATGTCATCGTCGTCGTCTCCGCGCGGCTGCAGACCTTCGCGCCCGAGCTGGAAGAGGCGGCGCGCTCGCTCGGCGCCAACCAGTGGCAGGTGACCATGCGCGTGACCTTGCCATGGATCATGCCCGGCGTGATCGCCGGCGGGCTGTTCGCCTTTGCCGTGTCGTTCGACCAGTTCGTGGTCTCGTATTTCCTGTCGACGCCCGGCCAGACGACGCTGCCGGTCGAAATCTACGCCGCGATCCGCAAGGGCTTCACGCCCGAGATCAACGCGGTCTCGACGATCATCATCGTGGTGTCGATGGCGCTGATGCTGCTCACGGCGCGCTTCTTCAAATTCGGCGGAGAAAAATAATGGCTGGCGTCCAGGTCGCGAACGTCTCTCGCAGTTTCGGCGCGCACAAGGCGCTGGACGACGTGTCGATCGATTTCGCCGATGGCGGCTTCTACGCGCTGCTCGGGCCATCGGGGAGCGGCAAGACCACGCTGCTGCGCCAGATCGCAGGCTTCGACTTTCCGGACGCCGGCCGCATCGCCATCGGCGGAGAAAGCGTCGAGCGCGTGCCGGTCGAAAAACGCCGCATCGGCATGGTGTTCCAGAACTATGCGCTGTTCCCGAATATGAGTGTCGCCGACAATATCGCGTTCGGCCTGTCGGTGCGCGGCGAAGCGAAGGCGACGATCGCGTCGGAGGTTCAGCGCGCGCTCGACCTCGTGCAACTCGGCAAGCTTGGCGGGCGCAAGCCGCATCAGCTCTCCGGCGGCCAGCGCCAGCGCGTGGCGCTGGCGCGGGCCATCGTCACCAAGCCGCGCGTGCTCCTGCTCGATGAGCCGCTCGGCGCGCTCGACAAGGCGCTGCGCGTCGACATGCAGATCGAGCTGAAGCGCATCCAGCGCGAGATCGGCATCACCACCATCTTCGTCACGCACGACCAGGAAGAGGCGCTGACGATGAGTGACCGCATCGGCATCCTGCGCGACGGCAGGATGGTGCAGGAAGGGCCGCCGGAGGAGATCTACGACAGGCCGCAAAGCGAGTTCGCCGCGACCTTTCTCGGCGACGCCAATATTTTTCGCGGCGATGCGACCGGCTCCGGGATCAAGCTGCCGGACGGCACGACGATCGCGGCATCGACAGGCGCATCGGTGCCGGCCGGGGCCAAGACGAGTTGCGCGGTCCGGCCCGAACGCATCCGGATTTCGACCGGCGCGGGGAAGGCTGATGAAGGCAACGCGAACACGCTCAAGGGACAAGTCTCGAAACGCATCTTTGCCGGCAACAACAGCACCTATTTCGTCGACCGCGACGGCCAGACGCTGAAAGTGATCGTCCAGAACACGGGCGCCGAGCGGCTTGCCGAAGGTCAGCCCGTAGTTCTTAGCTGGTCGCCGGACAGCACGGTGCTTATCGCGGCCTGAGACTGCCGATCCTCGCAGCCGGGCTGAGATCGCTCAAATCTCCGGGATGCTCTCGCGGAAGATCACCTGCAGCCGCGGCTGGTGGAGCTCGTAGGGCAACCCCCTGACCGAGTGGGACAGGATGTTGAGCGCCTCCCTGGCCTCGACGCGCGGGTTCTGGTCGATCACCGCGTCGAGCGTGCCGTCGAGCAGGAGTTCCTTGGTGCCGTCCGTCACCTCATGGCCGAGGAAGATGATCTCTTTGGCGCGTCCGCGTTCCTTCAGCGCGCGGGCGATGCCGGTGTTGCCGGCGCCGACATTGTAGATCGCGGCGAGGTCGGGGTGGCGCTCGAGCAAAGCGGAAGCCTCCGAATAGGCCTTTTCGCGGTCGTCGAGCATTTCACGCATCTCGACGATCTCGAGGTTGGGAGATTCCTCGGCGACGATATGGCGGAAACCCATCTCGCGTTCCTCATGGCCGCGATAGGCGAGCGAGCCGGCGAAAAGCGCCACCTTGCCTGGACGTCCGGCGGCCATGAAGCGGTTGAGAAGATAGCCGGCCAATCGCCCGGCGGCGCGATTGTCGATGCCGATATAGGCGACCCGCGGCACATGCAGGATGTCGGAGGCGATGGTGACGACCTTGATGTCGCTGGCCGACAGCGAGCGGATCGCCTCGCGCACCGTCGGATGGTCGAGCGCAATCACGCCGACGCCTTGCGTCTGGCCATGCAGGTCCTGCAGCAGGCGGGCGAGCCGGTCGGGGTTGAAGCCTTCGATGGTGGTCACGCGGACGTCGAGATCGGGCCGCGTCAGCGCCTGCGCCTCGATGTGCCGGTGCAGCAGCTTGATGAAGGAGTTGGTGCCGGCGGGCAGCGCGAAGTCGAGCCTGATCGTCTGCCCCGGCACGGCCCGCTGCGGCGAGCCGTTCGGCGTTTCGGCGATATAGCCAAGGCGCTGCGCCATCTCGATGACGATCTCGCGCGTGCGGGCGCGCACGCCTGGCCGGTTGTTGAGCACGCGGTCGACCGTGGCCGGAGAAACGCCGGCTTCCCGGGCTATGTCTGTCAGGGTTGACCGCACGTCGAGCACCTCATTCGCAAGCATCAAAATCACGCAGCTTCCACTCAGTTCCGGAAAGCGCCTCGGCGGCGACCGTGATTCTGATGTGAAATGATGTAACCGCCCTTGGCTTGCGCGCAAGCCGGCGCGCTACATAAGGCGGCGAAGGTCCGGCCAAGGCGGCCGGATCGAGGCGAAAGCCCCTCAAATCCAAGCAATGGGTGCGATGTGACGGGTTCGGCGGCTGCATTTTCTCCCTCAATGCGATCTTATGACGTGTTTTGAGTATTTATGATGTTGACAGGCTTCACGTGCTGTCGTCAATATCCCTCACGTGGGCCATGGAGGAACAGGCCCCGAGGGAGGAATTCGATGTCTCATTTGATCCGCATGTCGCGGCGCCGCCTGCTGGCGTCCGGAGGAAAGGCGGCGGTGTTTGTCGCCGCGACTGGTATTGCACCGCAGTTCATTCGTCCCGGCCGCGCCTTCGCGGCGGATGCGCTGGCGCCCGGCATGATCGGCGGGCCGACCGGCTTCGACGGCGCCGAACGCTACCAGTACGGACCCGACACGCCGGAAGGGCGTGCGGTCGAGGCTGCCAAGGCCCTGAAGGCGGCCGGCAAGGCGCCGGCGAAGATCGTGCTTGGCCTCTCCGACGGCTCGATCGGCCAGCTGACCAAGCCTTTCCCGGCCGGCGCGCCGTCGATCAAGGACCTGTGGGAGAAGGAAACCGGCATCCAGATCGAGATCGTCGGCCTGCCGAACGGCCAGGAATTCACCAAGACGATGCAGGACATCTCCACCAAGGGCGGGGCCTACGACATCTATTCGACCGAATGGAACCGCCTCGGCGATCTCGCCGAAACCGGCGGCATCGCCAAGCTCGATGACTTCGTCGCCAAGCACAAGCCGGAGTGGGACGACCCGAAGCAGGGTTACGTCAACGGCGCCAAGGGCGTGTCGCTGCTCAACCACTATCGCGGCTCGACCTACGGCGTGTCGCTGGACGGCGACTTCCAGACATGGGTCTACCGCGCTGACCTGTTCGGCGACGCCGCGGAGCAGAAGGCGTTCAAGGACAAGTACGGCTACGACCTTGCGCCGCCGAAGACCTGGAAGCAGCACAGCGATGTCGCGGCCTTCTTCCAGCGGCCGGACAAGGGCCTGTTCGGCTCCACCGACCTGCGCAACCAGGGTTGGGGCTACACCAACTGGTACCAGCGCTATGTCTCGATGGCCTCGCCCAACCAGTTCCTGTTCGGCGACGACGGCAAGCCGCTGATCAATTCCGAGCAAGGCATCGCCGCCACCAAGGAATATGTGGATTCGCTGGCGCATCATTCGCCGGACGCGATCTCGTGGGGCTGGCCGGAGCAGTATGGCAATTTCGCCAAGGGCGGTGCGGCGATGACCTGCGCTTTCTCCAACCTGCCTAAATTCCTCGACAATGCCGGCAACAAGGATTCCGCCGTCACCGGCAAGATCGGCTCGATGCTGCCGCCGGGACGCGAGATCGACGGCAAGCTGATCAGCCGCTCTGTTCTGTGGTTCTCGCTGACCGGCATGGTGTCGTCGCAGTCGAAGAATCCGGAGGCTGCTTACCTTCTGCTGCAGTGGCTGGGCTCGGCCCGCATCTATGCCTGGATGAGCGCCAATCCCGGCGGCTATCTCGATCCGTTCCGGCTCTCGGATTTCGCCGATCCGCTGGTCCGCCAGACCTATCACGCCTACCACATGGACGTCGTTCGCGAGACGGTGGCGCGCACGGTGCCGACCATCAACTATCCCGGCGCCACCGCCTTCCACAATGCGCTCGACGAGAACCTGATGGCCTCGCTGACCAAGGCCAAGACGCCGGAGCAGGCGATGGCCGATACCGAGCGGGAGTGGAAGAAGATCGCGCGCCGCATCGGCGAGGACAAGCTTCTCGAAGCCATCAAGACCAACAAGGAGGCATGGCCCACCGTTCTCGATCCGATCAGCTGATCCGTCTCCCTGGATCAGAAAAGGAGGGGAGGGGCGACTGCTCCTCCCCTTCGCCAGCAACGCCACCAGCAAAGCAGCCAGATGAAGCGTTCCGTTCCTTTCGAGATATTCCGCTACGCCGCGATCCTCGCGGCGATGGCGGTAACGCTGGTGCCGATCCTGTGGATGGTGTCGATGGCCTTCAAGCCGATCGGCGAATGGTCGGCGACGGGCGCCGACCTGACCTGGTGGCCGAAGCAGCCGACGCTTGCCAATTTCCAGTTCGTGTTCGGCCATTCAACCAACGACCTGATCGTCGCGCTCGACCACACAGCGCTGAAGCCGATCCTGTCGTCGCTCTTGTCGGCGGTGTTCGGGACCGTGATCGCCATGTCGGCCGGCACCGCCGCGGCCTACGGCCTGTCGCGCTTCGGCTCCGGCCAGAACCTGCCGCTCGCGCTGATCCAGCTGAGGCTATTTCCGCCGATGGCCGTCATGATCCCGGTGATGATCATGTGGGCATTCCTCAATCTCAACGACACATGGTGGGGGCTGGCGCTTATCTACGGCATCGTCACGCTGCCCTTCGCCTTCTGGCTGATGAAGACCTTCTTCGACGACATGCCGCGCGAGATCGAGGAGGCAGCACTTGTCGAGGGCTGCTCGCGGCTGCGCGTCTTCACCCGCATCACGCTGCCGATGATGCGCGCGCCGCTGGCGAGTGCCGCGCTCTTCGTGTTCATCCTCAACTGGTCAGATTATCTCATCGCGCTGCTGCTCACCACGCGCGAATGGGTGACGATCCCCGTCTACATGGCGTCGCTGTCGTCCTCGATGACCGGACAGCTCTACGGCGCCAAGGCCGCGCTCGGCCTGATCGCGGCGGTGCCGCCGGTCATCATGGGCATCGCCATCCAGCGCCACCTGGTGCGCGGGCTGACCTTCGGAGCGCTCAAGCAATGAGCGCGGTGATGGCGACGATTTCGGAGGACGAGATGGGCGTGCGGACAAAGCCCGCCACGCCTGACGAGGGCGCGAGGCTGGGCTTCCGACTGACCTTGCCGGCGCAGATCCTGGTGCTGTTCATCTCGGCCTTTCCGCTGCTGATGCAGCTTTACATCAGCGTCACCGACTGGTCGCCGCTTTCGGGCGCCGGCTGGTGGAACGCCTGGGAGATGTGGAACAGTTTCGCCAACTACACCGATCTCGCGGCCGACACCCGTTTCTGGAGCGCGCTGCAGCGCACGGCGATCGTCATGCTGGTCTGCGTGCCGGCGGAGTTCCTGCTGGGCCTGGCTCTGGCGACGCTGTTCGCCGACGAGTTTCCCGGCAAGCGGATCTTCTATTCGATCCTGCTGATGCCGATGATGGTCGTGCCCGCGGTCGCCGGCTACATGTTCTTCATGCTGTTCCAGTCGGGCGGCCCAGTGAACGACATCCTGTCGAGGATCGTCGGCACGCCGGTGACCATCGCCTGGCTGTCGGATCCGAACCTGGCGCTGATCGCGGTCATGATCGCCGACATCTGGCAGTGGACGCCGCTGATGTTCCTGATCCTGCTCGCCGGCCTGGTCGGCGTGCCGGAAGACCAGATGAAGGCGGCGACGCTGCTCGGCGCCAATGCCTGGCAGCGCTTCATCACCATCGTGCTGCCGAAGATGAAGACGATCATCATCATCGCGCTGGCGATAAGGGTGATCGAGAACTTCAAGATATTCGACACGCTCTACATCATGACCGGCGGCGGTCCCGGCGTCGCCACCGAGACGATCTCGGTCTACATCTACAAGGTCACCACGCAGGACCTGATCTGGGGCTATGTGGCGGCGATCGCGCTGGCCATCCTGATCGTGCTTTCGATCGTCGCGGTCTACGCGATGAAGCGCATGGCGAAGGCGCGAGAGGTGCCGGCATGAGCGCCATCCACCTCAAGAACCTGGTCAAGACATTCGGCGACTTCACCGCGCTGAAGACGATGGACCTCGAAATCGCCGATGGCGAGTTCATGGCGCTGCTCGGACCCTCGGGCTGCGGCAAGTCGACGACGATGAACATGATCGCCGGCATGGAGGAACCGACCAGCGGCAAGATCCTATTTGGCGAGCGCGACATGGCGGGCGTGCCGATGGGACGGCGCGGCGTCGGCTTCGTCTTCCAGAACTACGCCATCTTCACCCATATGACGGTTCGGCAGAACCTCGCCTACGGGCCAAGGATGCGCGGCGCCGCCAAGGCCGACATCGATCGCCGCGTCGGCGCCATCGCCGAGATGCTGCAGCTTTCGCCATTGCTCGACCGCAAGGCGGACCGGCTGTCAGTCAACATCCTGCAGCGCGTGGCGATCGGCCGCTCCGCGATCATGGAGCCGGCGATCTTCCTGCTCGACGAGCCGCTGTCCAATGTCGACGCCGCCTTCCGCGCGGTGATGCGCACCGAGCTCAAGCAGTTGCAGCGCCAGTTCAAACAGACGATGGTCTATGTCACGCATGACCAGCTCGAAGCGATGACCATGGCGGACCGCATCGCGGTGATGGATCATGGCGTGCTGCAGCAGGTCGGCACGCCGCTCGAAGTCTACAACAATCCGGCCAACGTCTTCGTCGCGCGCTTCATCGGCGCGCCCGGCATGAACCTGCTGAAGGGCAGGCCGGCGGAAAGCGATCGCGGACTGGTGATCGATCTTGGACCGCTCGGCGTCACGCCGCCCTTGCCGGATGAACTGGCTTCAGCTGCGAGAGCGGCGCGCGGCGACGTGCTCTACGGTTTCCGGCCCGAGCAGGTGGCGCTTGCCGAGCGCGGACTGTCGATGCCGGTAAGCTTCGTCGAGCGGATCGGCGCGCGCACCATCGTCCATCTCGGCGAAGGCGAGAGCGCGGTGAAGGCGGTGTTCGAGAACGATGTCGGGCTGTCGGTCGGGCAGACGGCGGTCGTCGCGCCGCCGGCCTCGTCGGTGCGCGTCTTCGACGCCGCCACCGGCCTTGCAGTGAAGGCGGGCTGAGACATGGCCGATATCGTTTTCCGCAATGTCACGAAGCGCTACGGCAACACGCTTGCCGTCGACGACGCCTCGTTCACCGTCAACGACAACGAGTTCTTCTGCTTCTTCGGGCCGCCGCTGTCGGGCAAGTCGACGATCCTGCGGCTGGTGCTCGGTCTGGAAGTGCCGGATCAAGGCGAGATCCTGATCGGCGGCAAGCCGGTCAACAGCGTCTCGCCGGCCGAGCGCAACGTCGCCATGGTGTTCCAGAACCTGGCGCTGTTTCCGCATATGAGCGCGCGCGACAATGTCCGCTTCCCGCTGGTCGAGCGGAAGGTGGCCGAGGCCGAGATAGAGAAGCGGCTGGCCGACGTCGCGGCCAAGCTGCACATCGGCCACATCCTGCACAAGCCGCCGGCGCAACTTTCCGGCGGCGAGCGGCAGCGCGTGGCGATCGCGCGCGCACTGGTGCGCGACCCGGCGGCCTATCTGATGGACGATCCGATCTCGGCGCTCGATGCGAGGCTGCGCGAGGAGACGCGCGTCGAGCTGAAGCGCATCCAGCGCGAGCTCGGCAAGACGCTGATCTATGTCACGCACGACCAGGAGGAGGCGATGTCGGTCGCCGACCGCATGGCGATCCTGGAGAACGGCCGCATCAGGCAGATCGGCGCTCCGGCGGAAATCTACGACCGGCCGGCAAGCGCCTATGTGGCGCGCATGCTCGGCTCGCCGATGATGAACATCCTGCCGTCGGTGCGCGGCGCAAGCGGGATCGAGGCGGCCGAAGGGACAATCCGAATTGCCGATGCCAGAGCGCCCGCCGAGGCGATCGAGATCGGGCTGAGGCCCGAAGACATCAAGGTGCGGCCATGGACGGGCAACGGGACGGCGGAAGGTCGCCCGGCGCGGGTGTTCGAGGTCGAGCCGCTCGGCGGCTACACCGTGGTGACGCTCGCGGCAGGGCAAGCGCGGCTTAGGGCACTTCTGCGCGGCCAGCCCGATATCAGGCCGGATGCGATGGTGGCGATATCCTGCGAGCCGGGTCGCGTGCATTATTTCGGCCAGGATGGAGGCGCGCTGTGACGGCGGCCGCGAGGAAAGAATTTCGGGAGGAAGAGATGGCAGGCAAAGGCTTCGAGCCGGACGTCAAGGTTCGCACCAGGGATTACAAAATCGGCTGCGTCGGCGCCGGCATGATCATGGCCGAGTGCCATCTGGCGGCTTACAAGGAAGCCGGCTTTCCGGTGGTGGCGATCGCCTCGCGCACCAAGGCGAATGCTGAGAAGGTCGCCACCCGCTGGGACATTCCGACCGTTCACGACACGCCGGAAAAGCTGATCGAGGATACCAACGTCGACTTCATCGACCTGGCATTTCCGCCAGACCAGCAGCCGGCGCTGATCCGGCACGCGTTGAAGCAGAAGCATATCAAGGCGATCCTGGCGCAGAAGCCCCTGGCGCTGTCGGTCGAGGAAGCCGTCAAACTGCGCGACGAGGCGGCGAAGGCCGGCAAGGTCCTCTCGGTCAACCAGAACATGCGCTACGACCAGTCGATGCGCGTGTTGAAGCAGATCATCGACAGCGGCGCGCTCGGCGACATCGTCTTCGCGCAGATCGACATGCACGCGATCCCGCATTGGCAGACTTTCCTTCAGGGCTACGACCGGCTGACGCTCGCCAATATGAGCGTGCACCACCTCGACGTGCTGCGCTTCCTGTTCGGCGATCCGGACGAGATCACGACGCTTACGCGCAAGGACCCGCGTACCCAGTTCGACCATTCCGACGGCATCACCGTGTCGACGCTGCGCTTCCCGTCGGGCGTGCTTGCCGTGTCGCTCGAGGACGTGTGGTCCGGCCCGCGCCAGGACGGCTATAAGGACGACCAGCACATCAACTGGCGCGTCGACGGCACGAAGGGCGTCGCCAAGGGCACGATCGGCTGGCCGACCGGTGCCGCCTCGACGCTGACCTACGCTTCGGCCGAGACGACCGGCGGCGAATGGGTGAGCCCGAGCTGGAAAACGATGTGGTTCCCGCACGCCTTCATCGGCGTCATGGAGCAGCTGCAGCACGCGGTGAAGACCAGCACGCCGCCGGCGCTCTCCGTCGCCGACAACGTCAAGACCATGGCGCTGGTCGAGGCGGGCTACCGCTCGATGGCAGAGGGCCGCACGGTCAAGCTCTCCGAAATCCCGACAAACTGAATCAACCCAATCAACTGAAATTACTGGCAACTGAATCGCTTACAGGGAGGAATTCAAGATCATGATGCAGGCAGGTATTTTCACGGGCTATTTCCCGTACGGCCTCGAAGAAACGGCGCAAAAGATCCGCGGCCTCGGTTTCAACACGGTGCAGCTCGATCTGCATTTCAAGGATGTCGACCTGTCGGCCGGCCAGATCACCAAGGATAAGGCGAAGAAGGTGCGCGATACCTTCCGCGACCATAACCTGCCGGTCTGCTGCGTGTCGGGCTATACGAACATCATCCACCCGGACAAGGCGGAGCGCGAGAAGCGCGTCGGCTATCTCAAGGAGATCATCCGCAACGCCCGGCATTTCGGCTCGCCTTACGTGATCTCGGAGACCGGCACCTACAACACCGAGTCCGACTGGGTGCATCATCCGAAGAACAAGACCGAGGAAGGTTTCGAGGAATGCCGCAAGGTGATCGCCGACCTTGCACAGACGGCTTACGACCACGGCGCGGTGTTCCTGCTCGAAACCTATGTCAACAATGTCGTCGGCTCGGTCGAGGAGACGGTGAAGATGTTCGCGCAGGTCGACCATCCCGGCCTTGGCCTGCTGATGGACCCAACCAACTATTTCGAGACCCACAACATCGACCGGATGGACCAGATACTCAACCAGGTCTTCGACACGCTGACCGACAAGATCAGAATAGCCCACGCCAAAGACGTGAAGCGCTCGGGCGACGACAAGTCCGAGAAGCATGCCGATATCGGCGACGCCGACGCGATGGAAAGCCACACCTTCCGCGGTGTCGGCGAAATCGAACTGCCGGCGCCGGGCCTCGGCTCGCTGAACTACGACCTCTATCTTCAGCGGCTCGCCGAAAAGCATCCGAACATCCCGATGATCATCGAGCATCTGTCGGAAGACGACGTGCCGCGCGCCAAGAAATTCCTCGACGGGAAGCTGCGCGCCAGCGGTCTGTGAGATCGCAGGGCGCCGCCCATTCCGGAGCGGCGCCTGCATTTGCAAGATAGGAGGAAACGAGATGTTGAAGTTTGGATTGAAGCTGGTCGCTGCGGCGACGGTGCTTGCCGGCGTCGCGTTCGGCTCGGCCGCGCAAGCGCAGGACGGCCAGAAGACGTTCTATCTCTTGTCACATGGCGGCCCGTCGGACGCGTTCTGGATCGACTGGAATGCCGGCGCGACCAAGGCCTGCGACCAGCTCAAGGTGACCTGCAAGATCTCCTTCAGCGGCGGCGACATGGCGGCCCAGAAAGAGGCTTTCAACTCGGCGCTGGCCGCCAAGCCGGACGGCATCGCCACGACGTCAGCGCAGCCCGGACTGTGGACCGAGGAAGTGAAGGCCGCCAAGGCTGCCGGCATACCGATCGTGTTCTTCAACACGGACGACCCGGCGACCGGCCGCCAGGCCTATGTCGGCGCCGACCTCAAGGAAGCCGGCGCGATCTGGGCGAAGTATCTCGTCGACCGCAAGATGGTGAAGCAGGGCGACAAGGTGTTCCTGCCGGTCGAAGTTCCGGGCGCCAGCTACCAGCAGCTCGAGACGGAAGGCATCGCCGGCGTCTTCGATCCGCTCGGCATCAAGTATGACGTGGTCGACTGCGGCACCGATCCGGCCGGCATCATCGCCAAGATGACCGACTACATGGTCGCCAACAATCCGCCGGCGATCATCGCGCTGGGCGATTCCGTGGCAGCCAGCGTCAAGCGGGTGTTCGACGGCGCCGGCATTCCGGCCGGCAAGATCCCGGTGGTCGGCTGGGGCAATTCCAAGGAGACGGCGCAGGCGGTGAAGGACGGCTTCGTCAACGCCGCCGCCTGGCAGTATCCCTCGGCGCAAGGCTTCATGCCTGTCGCGCTGCTCGGGCTTGCGGCTTCGGGCGAGCCGATCGGCTACGACATCCACACCTTCGGCCTCTACGACGCCTCCAGCGTCGAGCCGATCCTGAAGCTCTACGACAAGAAGTGAGGAACTGGCGCCCGCCGCGTGAGCGGCGGGCGCAAGGCAGAAAGCATGGTTCAGCAAGTCATGGTTCAGCAAGTCGGGGCAGTTACCTCGGAAGACGGCGCAGGGCGCGCGAAAGGCAGGTCGAGGCTGATGCGCTCGCCGCAATTCTCCTCCTTCGTCATCCTCATCATGCTTCTCGTGGTGTTCGGCGTCGCCGACAGCAATTTCCTGTCGCCGCTCAACATCTCCAACATGATGGCGTTCCTGCCAGAACTCGGCATCATCGCGCTCGGCATGACGCTGCTTCTGACCGCCGGTGAATTCGACCTGTCGGTGGGCGCGGTGTTCGCGCTCGCCCCGGTGGTGGTGATGCTGCTGGTGCAGAACGCCGGCGTCGATATCGGCGTGGCGCTGCTGGCCGGGCTTTTGCTGTGCATCGTCATCGGCGCGATCAACGGCGTGATCGTCACCAAGATCGGCATCTCGTCCTTCCTGGTGACGCTGTCGATGCTTTTGATCGTGCGGGGTGCGGCGCTCTACATCACGCAGGGCTTTCCGCTCAAGTCATGGGACCAGCCCGGGTTTTTCGTCACGCTGCTCGCCGGCAGCTTCAATGTTGGTTCGTTCCGCTTCTACACCTCGCTGTGGTGGTTCGTCGGCCTGTCGCTGCTTGCGATCTACATCCTGCGCTACGCCAAGCTCGGCAACTGGATCAGCGCCATCGGCTCCAACCGCAACGCGGCGGTGGCGCGCGGCGTGCCGGCCGACGCGGTCAAGATCTGGCTGTTCGTCCTGACCTCGGTGCTTGCCGGGCTCGCCGGCATGATCAGCGCCTTCCGCATTTCGGCGGCCTCGCCGGTGGCGGGAACCGGCTACGAGCTCGAAGTGATCGCCATGGTGGTGGTCGGCGGCACGGCGCTGACCGGCGGCCGCGGCACCATCCTCGGCACCATCGTCGGCGCGCTGATGCTGCGCGCGATCCGCAACGGCATCGTGCTCGTCGGAGTGCCCGGGCTCGCCTACAACATCTTCGTCGGCGTCATCATCCTCGCCATGCTCATCCTGCACGCACTGCTGCAGAAAAACGCCGCAAGGAGCTGATGATGATGCAGGAAGTGCTCCGGCTGCAGAATCTGCAAAAATCCTTCGGCAGCGTGCGCGCGCTGAAGAATGCCTCGCTGACGCTCAAGGAAGGCGAAGTGGTGGCGCTGCTTGGCGACAACGGCGCTGGCAAATCGACGCTGATCAAGGCGATCTCGGGCGTTTTCCCGATCGATCGCGGCGACATCTATGTGCGCGGCGAAAAGGTCTCGATCCGCTCGACGCGCGAGGCGATGGACCTCGGCATCGAGACCATCCACCAGGACACATCGCTTGCGCCGGACCTCAGCATCGCGCGCAACCTGTTCCTCGGCCGCGAGCCGGTCAATCTCAAATGGCTGGGCGTCTTCGCGCCGCTTGACCTCGCCAAGCTGCGCAATGCTGCCTCAGCGCTGCTGAAGCGCGTCGGCATCTCGAAGAAGCTCGACGCCGACGCGTTGGTCTCGACGCTTTCCGGCGGCGAGCGGCAGTCGATCGCGATCTCGCGCGCCATGCAGTTCGCCGCCAAGGTGATCATCCTCGACGAGCCGACCAACAATCTCGGCGTCGAGGAAACGCATGGCGTGCTGCGCTTCGTCAAAGAAATGCGCGAGGCCGGGCATTCGGTGCTCTTGATCACCCACAACATCCACCATGTGTTCGAGGTCGCCGACCGCATCATCGTCATGCGCCGCGGCGAGATCGTCGCCGAACAGACGGTCGCCGACACCGATCTTTTGACGGTGGAAAGCCTGATAACCGGCGCCGACCTGTCGGCCCTGATGAAAAGGGCGCAGTGACGGCATGGTGAAGCTCTACGGACAAACGCTTTCGCGCCGGCAGGTCGCCGAACGCTCCGGCATGCTGTCGCAATTCGCCGGGGTGCGGCTGATGACGCTTGGCGACGGCGTCGAGCGCGGCATCCGCATGCTCGAGTTCCGCACCGGCTCGGGCCTGCGCTTCACCGCGTTGGTCGACCGCGCGCTCGACATCGCCGATTGCGAGTACAAGGGCCAAGCGATCGGCTGGCATTCGCCGAGCGGGTTTCGCAACCCAGGCCTGCACGATTATGAAGGCGAGGACGGCTTTGCCTGGGGACGGTCCTTCTCCGGCCTGCTGGTCACCTGCGGCCTCGACCACATTCTCGGCCGCAACGAGGTGCCGGCCGAAAACTACAATTATCCCGGACGCAAGACCGTGACGCATTCGCTGCATGGGCGCGTCGGCACCATTCCGGCGCGGCTCACCGGCTATGGCGAGGCCTGGGACGGCGACCGCTGCGTTTTGTGGGCGGAAGGCATCGTCCAGCAGGCGAGCGTGTTCGGCGAGGATCTGCACCTCATCCGCCGCATCGAGGCCGATGTCGGCGGCAACGAGATCCGGCTCTCGGACCGCGTCGTCAATCACGGCTTCCACCGCACGCCGCATATGTATTTCTACCACGTCAATGTCGGGCATCCGCTGCTCGACAAAGGCTCGCGCTACCTGGCGCCGATCCGCGACGTGGTCTGGGCCGCGCATGCCGGCGAGCGCTACGAAGCGCAGGAGGTCGGCTACCGCACCATGCCTGAGCCACAATTCGGCTTCAGCGAGCAGGTCTGGCAGCATGAGCTGGGCGCCGACGCCAGGGGCGAGGTGCCGGTGGCTGTCGTCAACGACCGCCTCGGCCTCGGCTTCGAGGTCGTCACCCGCAAGGACCAGTTGCCTTGCTGTTACGAGTGGCAGAATTTCCAGGCCGGGCAGTATGCGCTTGGCATCGAGCCCTCGACGCACCATGTGCTCGGCAATCTTGCCGCGCGCGAGCGTGGCGAGATGATCTGGCTGGAGCACGACGAGACCCGCGCCTATGACGCGGTGTTCCGCGTCCTCGACGGCAAGGAGGCGATTGCTGGTGCTGAACGCAGGATCGCTGCCATCGCCCGCCAGCCCGAGCAGGATTATCCTCAGCCCTCCGGCAAGTTTCCAAGACTGGCGGGCAGGACATGAGCGCGACAAATATCCAGAGCAAGCCCTCCGGCCGGCGGACCGGATTTGATTGGAGGCCGATTTGACCATGGCGAAAAAGCGCGACTACAGCCTTGTCGGCGAAAGCACACGTACGGCGATCGAAACCGGACTTGCCTCGGCCGAGTGGTATCACACCGACGTGGCGCGCAAGACCATGAAGGAATTGATGCAGCGCTCCGACGGGCCGGCGATCCGCGACACCATCATCTGGATCGCCGCGATCCTGGGCTCGGCCGCCGGCATCGTCTGGTTCTGGGGCAGTTGGTGGGTCGTGCCGTTCCTGTTCGTCTATGGCGTGCTCTATGGCTCTTCGAGCGACTCGCGGTGGCACGAATGCGGCCACGGCACTGCCTTCCGCACGCGCTGGATGAACGACGTCGTCTATCACATCGCCTCGTTCATGCTGATGCGCAATCCGGTGCAGTGGCGCTGGAGCCATGCGCGCCATCACACCGACACCATCATCGTCGGCCGCGACGCCGAGATCGCGGTGATGCGGCCGCCGGATCTCATCAAGGCGGCTTTGGCCTTCACCGGAATCCTCGATTTCCGCTATTCGCTGCCGACGCTGGTGCGCCAGGCCTTCGGCACATTGTCGGACGACGAGAAGAGCTACGTCCCGGAGATGGAGCAGCACAAGGCGGTGACCGCGGCGCGCTGGCATATGGCGGTCTATGTTGCGACGATCGCTGCCGCGATCGCGCTTAAGTCATGGATACCGCTGGTGCTGATCGGCCTGCCGCGCCTCTACGGCACCTGGCACATGGTGACGACCGGTCTATTGCAGCATATCGGATTGGCCGACAACGTCACCGACCATCGGCTCAACACGCGCACCGTCTATATGAACCCCATCAGCCGGTTCATCTACTGGAACATGAACTACCATGTGGAGCACCACATGTTTCCGATGGTGCCCTACCACGCGCTGCCGAAGCTGCATGAACTGATCAAGCACGATCTGCCGGTGCCGAACCCGTCGATGTGGCACGCCTATCGCGAGGTCTGGCCGGTGCTGCTCAGGCAGCTGAAATACGAGGACTATTATCTCAAGCGCGAATTGCCGCCGACGGCCAAGCCCTATCGTGGCGAATTTCATGATCTCGACATAACGGCCGCGGCCGCCGAGTAGGCGTGGCGCAGCAATCCGGAGAAAGACGATGGCCGGAGAGGGACGATGGCGGAGTGGGTCGAAGCATGCGCGGTGGGCGATGTGGACGAGGAGGATGTGATCCGCTTCGACCATGGCGGCCGTACCTTCGCGATCTACCGCTCGCCGGATAATGATTTCTTCGCGACCGATGGGTTCTGCACCCATGAAAAGGCCCATCTGGCAGACGGGCTGGTGATGGACGACATCATCGAATGCCCCAAGCACAATGGCCGCTTCAACTACAAGACCGGCCAGGCCAAGGGCGCGCCGGTCTGCGTCGACCTCAAGACCTATCGGGTCAAGGTCGAGGCCGGTAAGGTGATGATCGATATCGGCTGAAAGCCGTCAGACAAAAACAGGGTGTACCGATGAGCCGAAAGAGACCGACCGTTGCCGATCTGCGCGCCATGAAGGGCAAGCGGCAGCTTACCATGCTACGCGTGCTGACGCTGGAGGAAGCCGAGGCCGCCGAACGGGCAGGGGTAGACATCGTCTCGGTGCCGCCGGAACTGGTGCTCAATCCGCAATATCGCGATGCCGCGCCCAGCCTCTTCACCATGCCGGGCGACAATTTTTTCGAGATCGGCACCACCGACGATTTCGTGCGCTGGTCGTTCCGGCTCTACAAGGCCGGCGCCGACGCCGTCTATTGCAGCGCCGGCTACGCCACGATCAAGCGCATGGCCGACGATGCCATCCCCGTCATCGGCCATGTCGGGCTGATCCCGTCGCGCGCCACCTGGACCGGCGGCTTCAAGGCGGTCGGCAAGACCGCCGATACGGCCATGCAGGTGTTCGAGGCGGTGAAGCAATTGGAGGCCGCCGGCGCCATCGGCGCCGAGATCGAAGTGGTGCCGGTGGAGGTGGCCAAGGCGATTTCCGAGCGCACTTCGCTGATCATGCTGTCGATGGGCGCGGGCACGGGCTGCGATGCGCAATATCTGTTCGCCGAGGATATTCTCGGCACCAATCGCGGTCACATGCCGCGCCACTCGAAAGTCTACCGCAACTTCGCCGCCGAATACGACCGGCTGCAGGCGGAACGCATCGCGGCGTTTTCGGAATATGTCGCCGACGTCAACAGCGGCGCCTATCCGGAAGACAGGCATATCGTGCACATGGATCCGGACGAGCTCACCCTCTTCATGAAGAAGGTGGACGCAAAGTCCTGATCCGCCGCGAGCTTCAGCCTGCAGCTGGTAAACCTCGCCAGATTCCGCTGGCGAGGACGGCATAGAGCGCCTCGGAATCAATGCCAAGCGGCCTGTCTTCCTTGAGCGTGGCCACATGCGAACGTACGGCCGCGTGGATTGCGCCCGTGGCGGGCGCGAGCGTTATGCCCTCGCGCAAATCGACGGCCTGCGCCGCCGCCATCAGCTCGAAGGTAATCAGCCGCCGCCACAGCACGGTCATCTCGGCGCATTTGGCGACAGCGAGCGGCGTCTGCGTCGCGTGATCCTCGACGCCTTCGGACACCGGCAGGAAATCGAGCATCACCGGATTGGCCTTATGACGGATCGCGGCCAGGATAGCCGTCACCGTTTTCTGCAGCGGGACGAAGCCCGCCGAGGCGCCGCCGATCGGCGAGAGGTATTTCGGCAGGCCGTGGCGGGTCGAGCCGGTGAGCTGGATGAAGCGCGCGGCTGACGCCGCCGCGCATTGCGCGATCGCCAGGCCAAGCGTCTCGAAGGCGAGCGCCAGCGACGCGGTGTGGAAGTTGCCGGTCGACATGACCAGCTCATCCTCGGCAAGCACCAGCGGATTGTCGGCGGCGGCGTTGAGCTCGATCTCGACCGCCAGCCGCGCATGGTCGATCGCCTGGATGAGCGCGCCATGGATCGAGGGCATGCAGCGGATCGACAGCGGATCCTGGATCGTGGTCGGCGCCGGCGCTTCATCGCGCGCCAGCAGGTCGCGCAGCGCCTTTGCCGCAAGCTGCTGGCAGGCGCCAGGGCGTGCCTGATGCTGGCGCGGATCGAGGATGGTGCGGTTGGCGCCAATACCTTCCATCGTCAGCGCGCCGGCCTGCTGTTGCTGTTCGAGCGCCGACAGCGCATCGGTCAGCGCCAGCGCCCCGGTGCCGGCCGAAACCGCCGAGGCGTTGATCAGGGAGAGGCCGTCCTTCGGCGAGAGCGTGACAGGCGCAAGCCGCGCCATCATCAGCGCCTTGGCGGCAGGCATGCGGCGGCCCTGGTATTCCGCTTCGCCTTCGCCGATCAGTACCCTGGCGATCGCCGTCATCAGCAGGAGGTCGCCGGCGCCGATCGAACCCAGCGACGGCATCACCGGATGCACGCCGGCATTGAGAGCCTCGACCAGCGCCGTGAACACGCGCGGCGACAGGCCAGAGCCGCCGGAAGCGAGCATCGCAAGGCGGGCGAACATCGCCGCCCGCACCGCCGGCACGGGCAGGGCCTCGCCGACGGCGGCGCTGCGGCCTTCGATCAACTGGCGCTGGAAGGCGCTCGCGTCGCCTTCGACCGGGGTGACGAGATTGGCGCCGAGACCTCTGTTCAACCCGTAGATCTGCTGGCCGCCGGCCGCGGCGGCATCGAGGACCTGGCGTGCCTTGGCGAGCTTTTCGAGGACGGCAGGCGTGACCTCGACCTTGCAGGCATTGCGCGCGGCGGCAACCACATCCTCGATGCTGACGCCGGCGCCGGTGAGAACGAGCGGGCTCATGCGAAGCGCAGCCGCTGGCCGATGCCGTTTTCGCCGGCCTTGGCGAGCATGGCCTTGCCGAGCGCAATGTCGGAGAGCGAGAGGCCGCGATGCCAGAACAGGATCGTCTCGCCATCGCTTTGCCGGCCCGGCTTCAGGCCGGCCGCGATCTGGCCCAGTTCGGCGTGGAGCGTCGCCTCGCTCAGCCGTCCCGTCTCGACATGGGCGCGCAGCGAGCCGAACTTGCCGCCCTTGCACTGCCCCCAGTCGTCGACGACGATCTTTTGCATGATGTCGGTGAGCGACAGTTCGACGGCGCTCATCGTGCCGTAGGGCACGACCAGCGCGCCCCGCTTGATCCATTCGGTCTTGAGCAGCGGCTGCGGCTCCGGCAGCCGCGAGGCCTCGACCACGATATCCGCGCCTTCAACGCAGCTTTTCCAGTCTGCCACGGCCAGGACCGGCTTGCCGAGGTCGGCGGCCAGCTTCGCGGCGAAGGCGTCGCGGCTTTCCGGCCGGCGCGAATGGACGCGGATCTCGTCGAAGTCGAAGAGATGGTCGAGCAGGCGCACATTCCAATAGGCGGTGCCGCGCGCGCCGATATGGCCGAGCACCTTGGACGACTTCTTCGCCAGGTGCCTGGCGCCGATGGCGGTGACGGCGCCGGTGCGCATGTCGGTGATGACGGTGGCGTCGAGGATGGCGCGTGGCGCGCCGGTGCGCGGATCGAAAAGGTTGAGAATGCCGAATTCCGACGGCAGGCCGTGCTTGTAGTTGTCGACATAGTCGCCGACGATCTTCACGCCGGCGGCGTCGAGCGGCGCCACATAGCCGCGCAGCACGTTGAAGTGACCGTGGAAGGACGGGTCGGGCTCGAGATGGACGCGCGGCTCGATCACAGTCCGGCCGTTGCCCTGCGCGACGAGCCCGGCTTCCACGGCGCCGATGATCTCGGCGTCGGTCATGGCAAGCGCTTCGATGTCGAGAGCATTGAGGTAGTCGATATAGATGGGCTTCATGCGTTTTCCTCGGCCACCCCGGGCTCATCCATAACAGGCGAAACGGCGACACGGAAGTTTGTTGGATAAGCTCTGGACTGGACCATGCTTATGCTGTTCAACCAGCGCGTCATGACCAGCATCCCCGACAACGAAGGCGTGTCCCGGCCGATGGATTCCGCAAGGCAGTCGCGGCGCGTCGCGCTGATCGTGGCGGTCGCCTTCTTCATGCAACTGCTGGATTCGACGATTATCTCGACCTCGCTGCCGCAGATGGGGCAGTCCTTCGGCGTGCCGGCGGTGGCGATGAGCATCGGTATCACTGCCTATATGCTGACCATGGCGGTGTTCGTGCCGCTGTCGGCGTGGCTTGCCGACCGGTTCGGCGCGCGCAACATCTTCCTCGTGGCGATCGCGCTGTTCACGCTGGCCTCGATCGCCTGCGGCTTTTCGCGGAGCCTGACGGAGTTCGTCGCGGCCCGCATCGTGCAGGGCCTTGGCAGCGCGCTGATGACGCCCGTGGGTCGTATCCTGGTGCTGCGCAACGCCGAAAAGTCGGAGTTGCTCAACGCCACGGCGCTGATCACCTGGCCCGCCCTGTTCGCGCCGGTGGTCGGTCCGGTGCTCGGCGGCTTCATCACCACCTATCTCTCCTGGCATTGGAACTTCTTCATCAACGCGCCGCTGGGGTTGGCCGGACTTGCGCTGGTCGCCCGGTTCGTGCCGGGCGATCGCGTATCCGAGGCGAAGCCATTCGATTGGCCGGGCTTTTTCCTCACCTCGCTCGGCCTTGCGGTAATGCTTTACGGGCTTGAGCGCCTGGCGCATCCCGAGGACGGCTTGCTGCCGACGATAGGCTCCATCGGCATTGGCATAGTGATCGGCTGGTTCGCCGTTCGCCACCTCTTGCAGGCCCGGCATCCGCTGCTCGACCTTTCGGCCTTCAAGATACTGACCTTCGCGATCTCGACGCTTGCCGCGGGCACGGTCTTCCGTGTCGCGATCAACGCCACGCCCTTCCTGCTGCCGCTGCTGTTCCAGGTCGGCTTCGGGCTGCGTCCAGTCGATGCCGGCCTATTGGTGCTGGCCTATTTCCTCGGCAATCTCGGCATGAAGACGGTGACCACACCGACGCTGAGGCGCTTCGGCTTCCGCACCGTGATGGTGGTGAACGGGGCGATCGCATCGCTGGCGATCATGGCTTGCGGCGCGATCTCGCCGCAGACGCCGCTGGCGCTGACCGTCGCGCTGATGCTGGTTGCGGGTCTCACGCGCTCGATGCAATTCACCGCCCTGAACACGCTTGCCTTCGCCGATATCGGCGCGCCGCAGCGAAGCTCGGCCGCGACGCTCTCCAGCATGCTGCAGCAGATAGCGATGCTGTTCGGCGTGGCGATCGCGGCGGCGATCCTCAATTTGTCGCAGATCGTCAGAGGCGAAGCCGTGCCCGACCTTGCCGACTTCAGAATCACCTTTGTCTCGATCGGCCTGCTCGGTCTCGCCGCGGCGATGCGCTTCCTGGTCCTGCCGGCCAATGCCGGGGCTGAGGTTTCTGGCCATTCGACGAACAATTGAGGTCGCGCCGGTCGCATTTTTCGGACTTAAATTGCGTCGGCTCCGCGCCTTCGAACGGGCTCTTCCGCCGACCGGGCTATCGGCGCAACGGATTGCCAAAAGCGCAGGAGTTTCCGGCTATTGCGCCAGATTCGGCAATCGATGCGTCCACTTGAAAAATAGTCGGAGAGGCGCGGGTCTGAACGCGGATTCATTTGACGAGCCACTGTTGAGCCGATTAGCTTTCGGGCGGGATGGGAGCCGACACGGCCTTGCCATCGGGGCGAAAGACATAGGCGATGAATGCGATCGGCTGGCCGGACTGGAGGCGCCTTAATCAAGAAGGCATCGTCTTTGCCATCGCCATCCTGCTGTTCGCCGCCGCTGCGCTGGGCCTGCCAGGATTCCTGACAGCCGACAATCTGGTGGCCATCGTTCGCTCGGTCTCTGTGCTTGGCATTCTGGCGCTCGGCATGGCGGTCGTCATCATCGGCCGCGGCATCGACCTGTCGGCGGTGGCGATCATGGCGATGTCGGTCGCCTGGTACCTGCAGTTGCTCAACACCGGTACCTCGGACGGGCTCGCCTTCGTCTATGTGCTGGCGGGCGTGCTCGCCATCGGCCTGCTCAACGGCTTTCTCGTCGCCTATGCCGACGTGCCGGCTATCTTCGTCACTTTGGCCACCGGCTCCTTCGTGTTCGGCTATGTGCGCTCGCAACTGATCACCCAGGATGCCGTGCCGGTGCCTGGGGGGCACTGGGTCGAGCTGCTCGGCGGCATCCGCTTCCTCGATATTCCGGTCGAGGTGTTCGTCTTCGCCGGGCTGGCCTTCCTGGTCTTCCTGTTCCTGCGCTACACCAAATGGGGCCGCTTCATCTATTTCGCAGGCGACAATCCGGTCGCCGCCCGCAACATCGGCGTCCCGGTGCGGCCCATGCTGGTGCTGCGCTATGTGCTGTCGGCTTTCGTGGCCCTGATCGCCGGCCTGCTGACGGCGGCCAGCCTGCATTCGATCAACACCCGCATCGTCAATTCGACGCTGCTCTACGACATTGTCCTGGTGGCGGTGATCGGCGGCATCGGGCTGTCCGGCGGCAGGGGCGGGGTGCGCAACGTGCTGGTGGGAGCGGCGCTGATCGGCATCCTGCTCAACGCCATGACCATCATCGACATTCCGCTGCTCTACCAGAACCTGATCAAGGCGGCGATCCTGTTAGGGGCCATCATCGTCGACGGCATCATCAATCCGCGCGACGAACAGACGGCGCAACAAGGCGACATTTAGAGCAGATGGGCTAGCCCATCTTGCTCTCGGGGTACCCGGAGCGATCGCGACGATCGGCCGGCAATGAAAACCGAACCAGAGGATGTGACATGAAACTACTCAGAACATTGATGACCGCCGCCACGGCGCTCGCCGTTACCGCCTTCGTGGCGCCGAGCTTCGCCGCCGACGATCCGGGTCCGGCCGCCTATGCCAAGTCGCTCAACGGCAAGCGCGTCATGCTGGTGCCGCTGGCGATGGGCTTCGACCTGGCGCAGGGCTGGGCGCACTATCTGAAGAAGGAAGTCGAGGCCTGGGGCGGCACCTTCGAGACCCGCGATCCGAACTGGGTCGTCGATGCCGGCGCGCAGGCGATCACCGACGCTATCGCTTCGGACACGCGGCCTGACGTGCTCATCATCCATGCGCCCGACCTCAACTCCTATTCGAAGCTGATGAAGAAGGCGCAGGCCGCCGGCACCTATGTGCTGCTGGTCGACAATCCGGCCAACTTCCCGGCCGATGCCTTCGTCGGCAGCGACTGGGACAAGCTCGGCCAGCTCGAAGCCGAAGCGGCGATCAAGGGCTGCGGCGAGAATTCCTCCAAGAAGATCGGGCTGGTGCAGGGCGACCAGGCGAACTCCTCCAGCCTCTACCAGTATGCCGGCATCATGAAGGTGCTGGAGAAGCATCCCGACTTCCAGGTGGTGGCAAAGCCCGACTCGAACTGGGACGCGACCACCTCGCGCAACGTGACGACGACGATGCTGCAGCAGCACCCTGACATCTGCTCGATCATCGACTTCTGGGATGGCGACGCCACCGGCGCCTCGGCCGCGATCCGCGACGCCAAGCTCGACGGCAAGGTGTTCCTGGTCACCACCGGCGGCGGCGAGAAGGCGGCCGATTGCGACAAACTCGTGGACGGCACCTACGGCGCCGTGGTGATGACCGATCTTGCCCGCCAGTCGGGCGACATGAACGCCATCATCAAGTTCCTGCTGCAGAGCGGGCAGCCGGCGGGCACCTCGCACACCTATATCTACACGCTGGAGAAAGCGACGACCAAGGCCGACCTCAAGCCCGACAGCTGCTGGGACCTGAAGGCGCTGCAGGCCGAAGCGGCGGCGAAATAAGCCACGCCGCCAGAACGCATCCACGAGGTGGCCGGATCGGTCCGGCCACCTCTTTCCCATTGATGACAGCAGCAGCCGATGAATTTTCGTGAACGCCTCCAGGCCTGGCGCTACAATCTCGTGCCCGACCATCTGGTCGGCGAGATCCTGACCAAACGCTGGACCGACAACGCCATACCTTTCCTGGCGCTGGTGGCGACGCTCGGCGTGTTCGGCTCGATCATTCCGGGCTTCTTCAAGCTCACCTCGCTGCAGGAATCGACCCGCCAGCTGGGCGAGTTCTCGCTTGTGGTCATCGGCATGACCGTGGTGATGCTGGGCGGCGGCATCGATCTTTCGGTCGGCTCGATCTTCGCGCTGTCCTGCTTCTCGGCCGTCTACGTCTTCTTCATTCTTGAACAGTCGATCTGGCTGGCCCTGGCCGCGGCACTCTGCACGGGGCTCGTCTTCGGCGCCATCAATGGCTACCTCGTCGGCTATCTCAGGCTGCGCGCCTTCCTCACCACGCTGGTCACCTTCATTTTCGGGCGGGCGCTGTTCGACATCCTCGTCACCACCTATGCCGCCGACGTGCAGCTTTCCCAAGCGAGCTCCGATGTGCTCGACTTCATCGGCGACGGCACGTTCTGGGGTCTGTCGGTCTCGGTCTGGCTGGCAATCGTCCTCGCCATCGTCACGCATATCGCGCTGACGCGATCGCGCCCCGGCTGGCATGTGCTGGCGGTCGGCGGCTCCCGGCGCTCGGCGCATAATGCCGGCATCCGGGTGCGCCGCACCGTGTTCATGACCTATGTCTTCTCCGGCTTCTGCGCCTCGATCGGCGGCTTCCTGATCGCCTGCCGGTTGAGTGGGGCGGGGCCGGGCACCGGCCTCAATCTCGAGATCATGGCGCTGACGGCAGCGGTGGTCGGCGGCGTCAGCCTGGGCGGCGGACGCGGCTCTGTGGTCAAGGGCCTGATGGGCGCCATCATCGTGCTCACCATGACCAACGGCCTGATCCGGCTGGGTTACGGCACCGGCACCAACCAGATGGTGCTCGGGATCCTGCTCGCGGTCGCCGTCACCATCGACATCCGCTGGCTGAAGAACCGCCACAAGGTGCTGAACGAGGTCTATGTCGCGCCGGTCTACCTCAAGATGGGTGAGACGCAGGCCGCGTCGCCCGGCTCGGGCACGCCTTACGAGCTCGACAATCGGCTGTCGGCGGCCGACCATATCGGGCTTGGCGAACTCGAAGGACCCGAGGACGTCATCCTCGACCGCGACGACCATCTCTATTGCGGCACGCGCCATGGCGAGATCGTCCGCTTCTTCGCGCCTGGCTATGTGAAGTCGGAAGTGTTTGCCCATATCGGCGGCTTCCCGCTGGGCCTGGCCTTCGACAGGGAAGGCAATCTGATCAGCTGCGTCGGCGCCATGGGGCTCTATTCGGTCTCGCCGGAGCGGGACGTGAAGCGCCTGTCGGCCGAGACGACGCGCTCCTGGACCTCGATCGTCGACGATGCGCGGCTGCGCGATCCCAACGATTGCGATATCGCGCCGGACAGCCGTATCTATTTCACCGATTCCACCAAGCGCTATGACGCCCACGATTGGGCCTTGGACTCGATCGAGAACCGCGCCACGGGCCGCCTTCTGGTCTACGACCCGAAGGACGGTTCGACCAAGACGCTGCTCGACGGCTATCGCTACACCAACGGCGTGTGCATGGCGCATGACGGCAAGTCGCTGTTCTTCGCCGAAAGCTGGGCCTGCCGCGTGCACCGCTACTGGCTGGAAGGGCCTAAGGCCGGTACCGCCGAATGCGTCATCCGCGACATGCCGGGCTACCCCGACAACATCAATCGGGCTTCCGACGGCAATTACTGGATGGCCTGGCTCGGCATGCGCACACCGAGCTTCGACCTGTCGCTGCGCCACCCTGATATGCGCAAGCGCATGACGCGCCGCCTGCCGCAGGACGAATGGCTGTTCCCCAACATCAACACCGGCGGGGTGGTGAAGTTCAACGAGAAGGGCGGCATCGTCGAGACGCTCGGCGATCTTTCCGGCAACGCGCATCCGATGGTGACGTCGATGCGCGAGCACAAGGGTTATTTGTTCGTCGGCGGCATCCTCAACAACCGCATCGGGCGCTACAAGATCACCGGCGCGGATCCGAACTGGACAAGCCCCGCTTCCTATTGGGGAGGCAAGCCATGATCCTCGATCCGATCCTGGATGTCTTCCGCGGCAAGGCGGTCACCATACCGCCGCTCGACGGCGCCTTCCGTCCGAACACGCGGCTGGACGACGCGCCGGCCTTCGCCGCGCTGACCGAACCGGACAATCTGCTGGTCGCCGACGAGCGGCTGCTCGCATCCAGCGGCAACGCTGTCCTGGCGGTTGCGGCCGATTCTGAATCCGTCGTGGTCGAGACCTTTCAATCCCCCGTCACCGCGCTGGCGCTGTCACCAGCGGGCGAACTGACGGTCGGGCTGGAGAGCGGCAAGCTGGTCATCGCCGGCAAGGAGGTTTCGCTGCCGGCTGAAATCCGTTGCATCACCGCGCTTGCCTATGCCGATGACGGTACGCTTTGGCTGGCCAATGGTTCGGCACAGTATCTGCCGTCGCAATGGGCGGCCGACCTGATGAAGAAGGGCGCGTCCGGCTCGCTGTGGCGGCGCGGGCCAGGGGATGTCGGTTTCCAGAAGACCGCTGGCGACATTGCCTTTCCTTATGGGCTTCACCCACTCGGCAGCGATGTGCTGGTAAGCGAAA
This sequence comes from Mesorhizobium sp. B2-8-3, assembly GCF_006440815.1. Lineage (NCBI taxonomy): Bacteria > Pseudomonadati > Pseudomonadota > Alphaproteobacteria > Hyphomicrobiales > Phyllobacteriaceae > Mesorhizobium > Mesorhizobium sp. B2-8-3. The sequence goes on along the minus strand of NZ_VFTW01000009.1, from coordinate 73,288 downwards.
GCTGGCGCCATCAGCTTGTGCGCTTTGACGGCTTGAGCGGGAGCCGGTCGACAGTGCTGACGCATCTGCCCGGCTATCCCGCGCGGCTCTCGCCGGCCGGCGACGGTGGCGCCTGGCTGACGCTGTTTGCGCCGCGCAACCGGCTGATCGAATTCGTGCTGCAGGAAACGCATTATCGCCAGGACATGATCGACCAGGTGCCGCCGGCCTACTGGATCGCGCCGGCGCTGGCCTCCAACCGCAGTTTTCTCGAGCCGCTGCAATGCGGCGGCATCCGCACCATGGGCATCCACAAGCCGTGGTCGCCCAGCCGCTCCTACGGGCTCGTAGTCAGGCTCGACCGGACCCTGCAGCCGCAATTCAGCCTGCACAGCCGCGCCGACGGCACGCGCCACGGCATCTGCAGCGTCGCGGAACAGGACGGCCGCCTGTTCATCGCCTCGAAAGGCGGCGATTGCGTGCTTGCCGTCGACCTCGCTTCGGGAGGTTTCTGATGGAACCGATCGTCCGCCTCGAAAACGTCACCAAGACTTATCGCGGCGTGCCGGCGGTGAAGAATGTCAGCTTCGATCTGAGGAAAGGCGAGATCCACGCGCTGCTCGGCGAAAACGGCGCCGGCAAGTCGACGCTGACCAAGATCATTGCCGGCGTCGTCGACGCCACTTCGGGCAAGATGTTCCACAAGGGGCAAGAGATCGCTTACGCCTCGCCGCATGCCGCGCTGGAAGCCGGCATTGCCATGGTGTTCCAGGAGACCAGCCTGGTGCCGTCGATGACGGTGGCGCAGAACCTTTATCTCGGCACCGAGAAATTCCTCAACCGGCTGCGCGGCACCTACATCTCGGCGCAGCAATTCCTGCAGTCGCTGAATTTTCAGGTCGATCCGAACGCGATGGTGGCGACGCTTGGCGCGGCCAAGCGGCAGATGGTCGAGATCGCGCGCGCCGTCCACCACAATGCCGAGATCATCATCTTCGACGAGCCGACGGCGACGCTGACGCCTGAGGAGAAGCGCCATTTCTTCGCGCTGATCCGCCGGCTGAAGGCGCGCGGCGTGTCGATCGTCTTCATCAGCCATGCGCTGGAAGAGGCGCTGATGATCGCCGACCGCATCACCATCCTGCGCGACGGCGAACTGGTGATCACCGACGAGGCATCGGCCTTCGACCGCGACAGAATTGTCGCCGCCATGGTCGGGCGCTCGCTGTCGGGGCAGATCTACCGCCAGCGCGACGACACGAAATTGCGCAAGGCAGGCAAGAAGGTGCTGTCCGTGCAGGACATCTCGATGAGCAACATCGTGCGCAACAATTCCTTCTCGATCTTCGAGGGCCAGATCACCGGCGTGTTCGGGCTGATCGGCTCCGGCCGCACCGAGACCTTCAAGATCGTGTCGGGCATTTACAAGCGCGATTTTCGGCGCGGTGGCGCGATCGAGCTCGACGACAAGCCGGTGCGCTACCTCGTCCCGAGCGAGGCGGTGGCCGACGGCATCGTCTACGTCACCGAGGACCGCAAGAGCGAAGGCATCTTCGAGACGATGGGCATCGCCGAGAACCTGTTCGGCGGGCTGCTCGCAGCGGGCCGCGAAAAGGCCTGGGTGATCAACCAGCAGGAGATGCGGCAGCTTTCCGCCGAATGGACCAAGACGCTGAACATCAAGGCGATCAACGACAATGCTCGCGTCGTCGAGCTCTCCGGCGGCAACCAGCAGAAGGTGGTGATCGGCAAGGGACTGGTGCAGCAGCCGCGCATCGTCATCTTCGACGAGCCGACCCGTGGCGTCGATGTCGGCGCCATCGCCGAGATCCACCAGATCATCAACCGGCTGGCCGACGAAGGGCTTGCCGTCGTCGTCATCTCGTCCTACCTGCCGGAGATCATGAACCTTTCCGACCGCATCTTGGTCTGCCGCCAGGGCCGCATCGTCGAGGAGTTCTCGCCGGCGGAGGCGACGGAGGAGAAGATTATGTACGCGGCGGTGCACTAGGGTGGCAGGGGCATGGCCGACGATCGCACACCACGGGAGATTAGCCGAGGCGTCCGTCATTTCGTCATCCACGGGCGGAGCAAGGAGCGAAGCGACGCAGCGCAGACCCGAGGATCCATTCCGTGACTTTTAGGCGTCGCTACGGTCCAGAACTCTGCTCCGCTGCACCCTTCGTGCGAGGTCATGGCATGGATTCTCGGGTCTGCGCGCGTCGCTTCGCTCCTTGCTCCGCCCTAGAATGACGACGCTGAGGTGCTTCGGCCAATCTCCGCAGTCGCGTGCTTTCCCGCGCTAAAAACTAGCCGGACAAACTGCTTAGCCGTCTATGCGCAACCCTTGATTTAACGACCTCGACGGCGATTCAAACGAAAGGACCACACCATGGCCACTACAAAGCTGCTCAGTGATGCCGAGGTCGACAAAATCCCGGCGGTGAAGGCCGTGTTCGACGATATCCGCGCGACGCGGAAATCCGACTTCGTCAACAATTTCTGGCGTGGGCTGGCCAACGATCCGGCGGCGCTGAAGCGAGTGTGGGAGCAGCTGAAGGCGGTGATGGTCGCCGACAGCGCCATCGATCCGCTGACCAAGGAAATGATCTACATCGCGGTCTCAGTCGCCAATGGCTGTTCCTACTGCATCCACTCGCACACGGCCGCCGCGCGGGCCAAGGGCATGACCGACGCGCAACATGGCGAGCTGGTGTCGATCATCGGCCTGGCAGGGCAGACCAACCATCTGGTGACATCCCTGCAGATTCCAGTCGACCCGCAGTTCGAGGTGAAGTGAGTCGGGGGAGCGTCACGGCGTTTCCGTGTCGCTGCCAGCAAAAAAATATCGTCCGGCGGCGGCCGTTCGCGCATTTCACAGGCTTGTGTGCTTGAATCAAACTTTGCCCCGGCGCTGTTAAGGAAGTGACATGTAACGGCACTAAGGAAGCCGAACGCGCAGTCGTTCGCCCTTGGTTTCCGGCACGGCTTTCGCGGCGGAGCCGTCATGAAAATCGTTCAGATCACCGATACCCATTTCAGCCCGACCAAGCCGCATTTCAACGGCAATTGGGAGCCGCTGGCCGACTGGATCGAGCAAAGCGGCGCCGATCTCGTCATCCACACCGGCGATCTGACCGTCGACGGAGCCGACAAGGATGACGACATCAGCTTCTGCATGGGGCTGATGCGGGAGATATCCAAACCCATGCTGCTGGTGCCCGGCAACCACGACGTCGGCCATCTGCCGGGTTCGCTGCAGCCGGTCGATGCGGCACGGCTGGAGCGCTGGCGCCGCCTGGCCGGTCCTGACTGCTGGTCCGAGGATGCGGGAAACTGGCGGCTCATTGGGCTAAACAGCCAGGTGATGGGCTTCAACGATGCCGCGGAGGAAGCCCAGTTCGAATGGCTGCGGGAAACGCTGGAAAGCCGCGGCGGCCGCCGCGTCGCGATGTTTGCCCACAAGCCGCTTTTTGTCGACGATCCGGACGAAGGCGATACCGGCTATTGGAGCATCCGGCCGACCCAGCGCAGGCGTCTCTACGATCTGATCGCCGCCCACGACGTGGCCCTGCATGCGAGCGGCCACCTGCACTGGGCGTGGACGGGCAAATACGCCGGCACCTCCCTGGTATGGGGGCCGTCCGCCGCCTTCATCGTCGACACCATGGAACGCAAGATGCCGGGCGAACAACTGATCGGTGCCGTCATGCATCATTTTGATGACGCGGTCGCGAGCGAGATCGTCGCCGTTCCCGGCATGACCCTTCATGTTCTCGATGACGTGGTCGAGGAAGTCTATCCGCACGAGGCCCACAAGGTCCGCAGGAAGGCTGGGTGATGAGCGTGCTGTCGCTGCGTGGCCTGAGCAAGGCCTTTGCCGGCAACGCCGTCCTGAATGGCGTCAGCCTCGATGCGGAACCCGGCGAATTCATCGCCCTGGTCGGCCCGTCGGGGTGCGGGAAAAGCACCTTGCTGCGTATTCTCGCGGGGCTCGACCATGCCGATGCCGGTGAGATAATGGTCGGTGGCAAGGACATGTCGAACATTGCCGCGGCCAACCGGAACATCGCCATGGTGTTCCAGTCCTACGCGCTCTACCCGCATCTGACGGCTGGCCAGAACATCGCCGTCCCGCTTGCCATGAAGCGGCTGAGCCTCACGCAGCGCCTGCCGCTGATCGGCGCTTGGCTACCGGGCCAGGGGGAGATACGCGCCGGCATCGCGCGCGATGTGCGCGAGATGGCCGCCTTGCTGAAGATCGACCATCTGCTCGACCGCAAGCCCGGACAGATGTCTGGCGGGCAGAGGCAGCGCGTGGCGCTGGCGCGCGCGATGGTGCGCCATCCCAGCATCTTCCTCATGGATGAACCGCTTTCCAACCTGGATGCCAATCTGCGCGTCCATGCGCGCGGCGAGATCGTGGAATTGCACCGGCGCGCCGGTGTGCCAACGCTCTATGTGACGCATGACCAGGCCGAGGCGCTGTCGATGGCCGATCGCGTCGCCGTCATGATCGGCGGCCATCTGCTTCAGCTCGCCACGCCCGAGACGATCTACAACGACCCCACCCATATCGAGGTCGCGCGGTTCGTCGGCCAGCCGAGGATCAACATCCTGCAGGCGATCGCCGAAAACGGTCGTGTCGACTTCGAAGGCATGCGGCTGGCTTTGCTGGAGAAGGTGGCGAACGGCCCGATCAGCCTCGGCATTCGCCCGGAATTCGTCAAACTGTCCCCCAGCGGGCGGAGCGGCGTTGCCGGGCGGATTGAGCGGCTGGAATTCCTTGGCTCGGAAGTCATTGCCCATTGCCGGCTCGACATCTCCGGCGACAGCGTCATCGCCAAGCTGGCGCCGCAGGAGGCGAAGGACCTGATCGGCGGAATGCCGGTGGGCATCCTTCTGGCTCCTGAGCAGGCGATGGTCTTCGGGACTGAGGGACGCCGGCTGCGCATCGCGGAAGTGGCGGGCGCGCGGCAGGAGCCGGCCTATGTCTAGCGTCGCGCTGGCGGGCAATGTCCTGAGCGCCGCGGTACTGCGTGCGCGCAGCGAGGACCGGACCGCCTGGCTGCTGGCGCTGCCGGCGATCGTGCTGCTCTTCCTGTTCGTGCTGTTGCCGGTGGTTGCCGTCGTCTTTCTGGGCTTCACCGATTTCGAGCTCGGCTACGGCAAATTCCGTATCGTGGGCTTCGAGAACTACGCGCATCTGTTCAGCGACCGCACCTTCCGAAAATCGCTGTGGAACACCACTCTCTACACGGCGATGGTCGCCCCGGTCTCGATCGCGCTCGGCTTGGGTGTCGCGCTTCTGATCGAAGGCGAATTGCGCGCGCGGGCTTTCTTCCGCACCGTTTACTTCCTGCCCGTGGCCTCGCTGATCGTCGCGATGGCAACCGTCTGGCAGTATATCTTCCATCCGACTATCGGGCCGCTCAACGCGCTGCTTTCGCTTGTCGGCATTCCCGGCCCGAACTGGCTCGGCGCCTCGAACACCGTCCTCTACAGCCTGTCGATCATCGGCGTCTGGCAGTCGGTCGGCTTCAACATGGTGCTGTTCCTGGCCGGCCTGACGGCGATCCCGCGCGAGCTCTATGCAGCGGCTGAAGTCGACGGCGCGAAATCGGCGCTCGACCGGTTCTTCCTGGTCACCTGGCCGATGCTCGGGCCGACGACGCTGTTCGTCGTCACCATCAGCATCACCAATGCGGTTAAGGTTTTCGAGACCGTGAAGATGCTGACTGACGGAGGCCCGAACAAGGCGTCCGAAGTGCTCCTCTTCACCATCTACCAGGAGGGCTTCGTCTATATGCGCGTCGGCTATGCGTCGGCGATGACGGTGGTTTTCCTGGCGATCCTCGTCGTTTTGATGTTCCTGCAGTATCGCGTCCTCGACCGGCGGGTACACTACACATGATCAGCATTCCGGTCGGCCGTATCGTCCGCTTCACGCTGCTTTCGCTCGGTGCGCTGATGATTCTGGCGCCCTACATCTTCATGATCTCGACCGCCGGCAAGACGCAGAGCGACATCTTCACCGCGGCGCTTTCGCTGATCCCGCAGCCCCCCTTCTTCGCTGAGAATTTCGCCAAGGCGCTGGAGAGGGTGCCAATGGCAACGCTGCTGTGGAACGGCGTCGTGGTGTGCGGGCTGATCTTCTTCTTCCAGGTCGCGGTCGCGATCCCTTGCGCCTACGCGATGGCCAAGTTGAAGTTTCGCGCGGCGCGCGTGATGATGGTGCTGGTCATGCTCGGCCTTCTGGTTCCCATCCATGCGACCGCTCTGCCGCTCTATGTCGTCTTCGACAAATTGTCGCTGCTCAACAGCTACACCGCGCTGGTCGCTCCGTTCACGATCTCGGTGTTCGCGATCTTCATGTTCCTGCAGTTCTTCCGCGCCATGCCCGACGACCTCATCCACGCGGCGCGGCTCGACGGCATGTCGGAGCTCGGCATCATCGCGCGCGTTATCGTGCCCAACGCCTGGCCGGCCGTCACCGCCTTCGCGATCTTTTCCGTCGTCGCGCACTGGAACGATCTCTACTGGCCGCTGATCGTCATCAGCAAGCAGGCCTACGCCACGCCGCCGCTCGGCCTGATGTATTTCCGCGCCGCGGAAGCGGGCGACGACTACGGTGCGCTGATGGCCGCGACGCTGATCATCACCCTTCCTCTCGTCGTCGCCTTCCTGCTCGCGCAGAAGCGCTTCGTCGAAGGCATCACCATGACCGGTCTCAAAGGCTGACCGGCCAACAAGGAGCACGAGCAATGAAGCATTTCTCCAGGATTATTGCCATGGCGGCGGTGTCGCTGGCATCGGCCCTTCCGGCCTATGCCGACACGACACTGACGGTCCACTATCCGATGCCCGGTTTCTTCAAGAACGTGATGGACACGATCTCGAAGAAGTTCATGGAAGAGAATCCCGACATCAAGATCCAGTTCGCCAGCCCGTCCGCGACCTATGAGGAAGGCATCCAGACCATTCTTCGTCAGGCCGGCACCGACGAGATGCCCGACATCACCTTCATCGGCCTCAATCGCCTGCGCATGCTCAACGAGCGCGATGTCGCCGTCGACCTCGGGCCGCTGGTGAAGAAGGACGGCAACATGGCCGAGCAAGGCTTCTCCGACACCATACTGAAGCTCGCGCAGGTGAACGGCAAGCAGATCGGGCTGGCCTTCGCCACCTCCAATCCGATCATGTATTACAACGCCGACCTGGTGAAGGCGGCCGGTGGCGATCCGGACAATCCGCCCAAGACCTGGGACGAGGTGATCGCCCTTGGCGGCAAGATCAAGGCGCTCGGCAACGGTGTCGACGGCATCGACTTCCGCTGGCAGGGCGATGATTGGATGTTCTCGGCGCTGCTGTTTGGCGCCGGGGGCAAGATGCTGAACGGCGACGAGAGCAAGGTCGCCTTCAACAGTCCAGAAGGCGAGAAGGCTGTCGAGCTTATCGAGCGGATGGTGAAGGAAGGCGGCATGCCGGTCTTCACCAAGCCGGCGGGGGAGCAGGCTTTCGCGGCCGGCAAGGTCGGCTTCGAATTCCAGACCACAGGCGCGCTGGTCAACACGATCAAGAATGTCGGCGACAAGTTCACGCTGCGCACGGCCAAGATCCCGCTGATCGATCCGGTCAATGGCCATTTGCCGACCGGCGGCAATGCGGTGGTCATCCTGACCAAGGACACCGCTAAGCAGGAAGCCGCCTGGAAGTTCGCCAAGTTCGCCGCCGGCCCGTACGGCGCGTCGGTGGTGGTGCCCGGCACCGGCTATGTCCCCAACAACGAACTCGCCGCGAAATCACCTGATTATCTCGGCGATTTCTACAAGAAGAACCCGCTGTTCCAGGCCGGCCTCAGCCAGATGCCGCTGATGGTTCCGTGGTACGCCTTCCCGGGCACCAACGGAGTCAAGGTGACGCAGACCATCGTCGACAATCTGTCCCGCATCGTCGACCAGTCGGCGACGCCGAAGGAAGCGCTTGCCGACGCCGCGAGCGACGTCGAAGGCATGTTGCCGACGCAATAACTGCTTGCTCCGCAAGCCGTCGCGCCTACCGGCGCGGCGGCTTTCCGAAGCGCTATACCGGCCGGTAAACCTTCTCCGCCGTGTTCCAGAAGATGTCCGCCTCGGCCTTGGCGCCGTGTCCGGCAACCGCAGCGCGGTGCGCCTTGATCAGCTCGGCATGGCTGGTCCACAGCTTTTCGATCGGGAAGTTCGAGCCGAACATCAGATGGTCAGCCCCGAGGATTTCGATCGCGTTGTCGACGATGTAAGCGATCAGATCCGGGTCGTTGCGGTGAACGAAAGTGCCGAGCCCCGAGAGCTTGGCGTAGAAATTGGGCGCGGCCGATAGCGTGCGGAGACCTGCCTTCCAGGCTTCTGTCGTTTCGGGCGCCATATCGGTCAGCATGCCGGCATGGGTGAGGATGAAATCGGTTTCGGGGTTCTCGCCGACAAGCGTCAGACCATCTTTCATCTGGGCGGGGAAAAGCTGCAGGTCGAAGGAGAGGCCGTAGTCCTTCAGCCGCGCCACGTTGGCGCGCACCTTGGGATCGATCACCTGATCGGCCGAAGCGGCGAAGCGGAAGGCGGGCGTCTCGTGCCAGTGAAGCTGCATGCGCACGCCGCGAAGCAGCTTGTACTTCATCAGCCGGTCGATCTGCGGGCGGACGTCGTCGACCGTCATGTCGGCGTAGCCGACGATGGCGTGCGGCCAGCCGGTTTCGTCGGCTGTCTTCTGCAGGAAGACGACTTCCTTCTCGAAATCCTCCTTGGCCCAGTTGGTCTGGACATAGACGGCTTTCTCGACGCCGGAGCCTTTCTGGTCTTCGAGGAATTCGGTGATCGGATAGTCGCGGCGGATCGGCTCGTAGGGGCCGAAGATGCGCGGCACCATGGGGCCGACCAGCCAGGGCTGGTCCTTTTGGCGCCAGATGTGGAAATGCGCGTCGATGGCTTTCTGCATCACGATACCCTTTTCCAGATGACTGAAGCCGCAGGCGCAGGACGGGCGAGCGACAGGATGAAATCGGTCAGGCTGCCCACCGACGAGCCGTCGACCAGGTCGTCGAGCGCCGGCAGGATGGCGCGGAGTGCCGACGTTGCGGGCCGAAAGCGCGGATCGCCGGCGAGCGGCGTCGCCAGCGACAGCCGGAAAGCGCGGGCGCTGAACCGGCGCATCGCGGTTTCGAGGTCGGAATGGTCGCCGCGTTCCAGGCCATCGGACAGGATGACGACGCAGGCGCCGCGCGCGAAGGCGGAGAAGCGCGGCACCGAAAGGAAGGCAAGCAATGTCGGCCCCATGCGGGTGCCGCCGTCCCAATCGTCGACAAGCGCCGCGGCGCGGGCAAGCGCTTGCTCGCGGTCACGAATGCGCAGCGCCGAGGTGATGCGGGTGAGGCGCGTGCCGAAGGTGAAGACTTCGGCGCGGTCCACGCCCTGCACGGCCGCGTGGGCCAGCTTGAGGTAGTCGGCCGTGTGCAGCTTCATCGAGCCTGAGACATCGATGAGCAGGAGCAGTTTTCGCGATACGGTCTGGCGACGGCGCAGCTGCGGCGCGGGGATGTCGCCATCGGCGCTGACGATTTCGCTGAGCGAGCGGCGGAGATCGAGTGTGCCGCGCGAGCGGGTGCGCGCGGTGCGAAAGGAACGGCGCGCGGGCAGGGCGCATGCGAGCCTGCGGCGGAATGAGCCAAGGCCATCGGAATCGCGCTGGAAGTCGCGTGCGCTCAACTGCTCGAGCGCTGAGGACAGTTCGCCGCCCTTTTCCTGGCGAGTGACCTGATTTTCTTCCTCCCGCGCGCCGCGATCGTCCTTGACGCGGGTTTCGTCGTCATCTTCGCCTTCGATCGAAGGCTTGGCGTCGCCGTAGAAGTAGCCGCGAAAGTGCGCGTCGAATTCGCTGCGGCGGTCGGGCGAGGGCGCCAGCGTGGCAAGGGCTGCTTCGCGGATGTCGTTCATCGAGCGCGGTCCGAGCAGGGTGACTGCCTGCATGAAGCTAGTTACCTGTTCGGGTGCGATGGCGAAGGCGTGACGGCGCAGCAGGCGGGCGAAGCCCAGAAAAGGCGCAGCGGCACGAGGCAAGCTTTCCCCACGCATCATTCCTTCGCGCCCCCCTCTGTCCTGCCGGACATCTCCCCCACGAGGGGGGAGATTAGCAGCGTTGGCGCGCCGCTCAATTCTGCCAGGCTAAAGATTGGCGAAAGCCGGCGCGACATCTGATCTCCCCCCTTGTGGGGGAGATGTCCGGCAGGACAGAGGGGGGCGCTGTCCCGCCAGCGCTGAGAGATAGGCGCGCAATGCCGATTGCTCATCACCCCAGCGCCTCCTCGACAATCCTCCCCAGCTCCGGCGCGATCGCCGAAAAATCCTCCTCGTCCTTGATCAGCACGCCGATGGCTCGGCGGAAGGCTTCCGGCCACGGGCTGCCGCCTTTTTCGAGGATGGTCGCGGCATTCGCCCATTCGACCGCTTCGGCGATGCCGGGCGGCTTGGCCAGCGGCCGCGCGCGGATCTCCTGCACGGCATTGGCCACCGCGCGCGCCGTCGCTTCGGCGACGTGGCCCGAGCGCAGCATGATGATCTCGGCCTCGCGCTGGGCGTCGGGATAGCCGATCCAGTGATAGACGCAGCGCCGGCGCAGCGCCTCGGCAAGCTCGCGGGTGCGGTTCGAGGTCAGGATGACGATGGGCTGCGCCGCGGCGCGAATCGTGCCGCGCTCCGGAATGCTGATCTGGAAATCGGAGAGGAATTCCAAGAGCAGCGCCTCGAACTCGTGGTCGGAACGATCGATCTCGTCGACCAGAAGCACGCGTTGCTCCGGCGACCGCAAAACTTGCAGCAGCGGCCGGGCGATCAGGAAGCGGTCGTCATAGATGTCGATCTCGTGCTCGCCGGCATGGCGGATGGCGAGCAACTGGCGCTGGTAGTTCCACTCGTAAAGCGCATGCCCGGCGTCGATGCCTTCATAGCATTGCAGGCGCACCAGCTCGCGGCCGAGGAGTTCGGCGACCGCCTTCGCGGCTTCGGTCTTGCCGACGCCCGGCGCGCCCTCGAGCAGCAGCGGCTTGCCCAGGCGGATCGCCAGGAAGATCGCGGTGGCAAGGCTGTCGTCAGCCAGATAGCGCGAGGCGGCAAGGCGCGCTGCTATCGCCTCCGGCGAAGCCGCGACCTCAATGGCGTCGGCGCTGGTCATCTTCCCCTCAGCCCGCCGCCTGCGCCTTCAGCGCGCGCAGGATGCGCTCCGGCGTGATCGGCAGCGTGTCGATGCGCACGCCGACCGCGTCGAAGACGGCATTGGCGACGGCCGGGATTTGCGGGTTGGCGCACATCTCGCCCGGCCCCTTGGCGCCGAACGGCCCGTCGGCGGAAGGGCGCTCCAGCACGATGATCTCGGTCTCGGCTAGGTCGCCGGGACCGGGCATCAGATACTGGTTGAAGTCGGTGCCGCCATGGTCGCGGTTCGGATAATAGGGTTCGGTCGTCTCGTAGAGCGCGTGGCTGATTCCCATCCAGGAGCCGCCGACCAACTGCTGCTCGACCATCTTCGGATTGAGCGCGCGGCCGATCTCGAAGACGTTCTTGACCGTCAGCACCGTTACTTCGCCGGTCTCGTCGTCGACCTCGACCTCAGCCACCGTGCAGGCATGGGCGTAGCAGGTCGAGGGCTTCATCGCCCCGGTCTCTTTCTCCGGGTAGGAGCGCGGGATCAGGAACATGCCGCGGCCCGAGATCGAGCGGCCGCGCTTGAAATGCGCGGACAACGCAACATCGAAGATCGAGATCGATTTCTGCGGCGCGCCCTTCACCTGTATGTTGCCCTGGCCGTCGGTCTCGAGGTCGGAGGCGTTCACCTCCAGCTCTTCGGCGGCCACTTCCAGCATCACCTGACGGGCTTCCTTGGCGGCCTGGATGACGGCATTGCCGGCGCGGTGCGTGCCGCGCGAGGCGAAAGTGCCCATGCAGTGCGGACCGGTGTCGGTGTCGGCGGTGTCGATGATGACGCGGTCGGTCGGCACGCCGATCGTCTCGGCGCAGATCTGCGCCATGATCTGCTTCATGCCCTGGCCGAGATCGACACTGGAGAGCGTCACCATGAAATTGCCGGTCGGCGTCGAATGGACCAGCGCCTGAGTCGGGTCGCCGCCGAGGTTCATGCCGGTCGGATAGTTGATCGCGGCGACGCCGCGTCCACGCCGGATCGCCATCTCAGGCTTCCTTCCTGTAGGAGGACATCGCCATGTATTTTTCCGCCACCGGCCAGTTGGCGGCGCGCGAGGCTTCCTGCATGCATTCGATCAGCGCGGCACCCTCGGTCGGCTGGCGATGCGCCTTCATGTCGCCGTCGCGATATGCGTTGATGAAGCGGAATTCGAGCGGGTCCATGCCGATCAGCCGGGCCAGCTTGTCCATCTGCACCTCCAGCGCGAAGTCGCCGATGGTGACGCCGAAGCCGCGCATGGCGGAGGAGGGGGTGCGGTTGGTGTAGACGCAGTAGGTGTCGATCCAGACATTCGGGATCGTGTAGGGCCCGGGATAGTGCGCCGCGCCCTTCTGCGCGCCGTAGGGCGAGTGGCGCGAATAGGCGCCGGCATCGGTGTAGCCGGTCACCTTGCGCGCGACGATGCGGCCGTCCTTCATGACGCCGTCCTTGATGATTACCTTTTCGGCGGCGCGCGGCGAGGAGATCTGCATCTCCTCCTCACGGCTGTAGATAAAACAGACCGGGCGTCCGGTTAGCTTGGCGGCGAGGATGGCGATCGGCTCGACGATGACGTCGACCTTGCCGCCAAAACCGCCGCCGACCGTGCCGCCGACGAAATGCAATTTGCTGCCCGACATCTGCAGGATGATCGAGGTGTTGTCGAGGGTGAAGAACATCGCCTGCGTGTTGGTGTAGCAGGTGAAGCGGTCGTTGCCTTCTGGCGTCACCACGCAGCCCGTCGTCTCGGTCGGCGCATGCTCGATCGGCGAGGACTGATAGGACTGTTCGAGGATGTGATCGGCCTGGGCAAAGCCAGCCTCGACATCGCCGAAGCGCACCTTGCGGCATTCGCCGCTGTCATAGAGGTAATAGTTCTGGCCGTGATATTCGTTGACCAAGGGCGCGCCGGGCTTCAGCGCTTCCTCCATGTCGAAGACCGCCGGCAGCACCTCATAGTCGACCTTGACCTTGGCGGCGGCTTCCTGCGCCGCGCGCTCGGTCTCGGCCAGCACCGCCACCACGGCCTCGCCCTTCCAGCGCACCTTGCCGTCGGCGAGCACGGTTTCGTCCTCGGGACCGATCTGGATCAGGATCAGGATGGTGTAGACATTGTGCGGCACGTCCTTGGCGGTCAGTACCTTGACGACGCCCGGGTGCTTTTCCGCTTGCGACGTGTCGATCGAGCGGATGCGGGCATGGTGGTGCGGGCTGCGCACCATCTTCAGATGCAGCATGCCCGGGAAGTTCCGGTCGGCGAAATAGGCGGTCTTGCCGGTGACATGTCCGGGGGAATCGAGCCGCGGGCGGCCCTGGCCGATCTCATGCAGGCCGTCCTTGCGGACATCGGCGAAATAGTCCTTGCGCAGTTCCATGGCTCGGTCCCTCAGGCGGCGTTCTGCGAGTTGGCGCGCGCGGCGGTCAGCACCGCCTGGATGATCGGCTCATAGCCGGTGCAGCGGCAGATGTTGCCGGACAGCGCCTCGACCACATCCTCGCGGCTCGGGTTCGGCGTGCGGTCGAGCAGCACTTTTGCCGCCATGATCATGCCCGGCGTGCAGAAGCCGCATTGCGTGGCGAAGGCATCGAGGAAAGCGCGCTGCAGCGGATGAAGCACGCCGCCTTCGGCAAGGCCGGCGGTCGTCTTGATGTCAGCGCCGCCGCAGGTTTCAGCCAGCGTCAGGCAGGAGAGCCGCAATTCGCCATCGATAATGACCGAGCAGGCGCCGCAGGTGCCCTGATGACAGCCGCCCTTGGGCGATGTGTCGCCGATCTTGTCGCGCAGCGCGTGGAGCAGCGTCGCGCCGCTTTCGACGAACTCGGCTTTTTCGGAGCCGTTGAGTGTGAATTGAACCGGGACCTTCGTCATTTTTCCTCCCTGCGCGCCTGCCCGGATCGGCCGGACAGACGCGCGTCCCCCACCGATATTATTCAAGCAGCAGCCGGCCGAGATAGACCGGCAGAACCTCGGCGCGATACCAGGCGCTGGCGATCGGATCGGTGATCGGCGCGATGCCTTCGCCCGCGGCCGCCAGCGCCGGCGCGATCTCCTGCGGCGTGAGCTTGCAGCCGAGCAGCGCCTTTTCGGCCGCTAAAGCGCGTATCGGCCGATCGGCCATGCAGCCCAGCGCGATCCGCGCCGAGGTCACCGTGCCGTCCGGCGCGAGTTCCAGAAGCGCGGCGATGCTCAGCACCGACACACCCTTCGGCTTGACGCGCGACACTTTCAGGAAGCGGAAGCTTTCAGCCTTGGGCAATGAAAAGGTGGCAGCGGTGACGATGGCGCGGCTGGTATCGCGGCCGGCCAGGAAGGTCTCGACTGCCAGTTCGCCGTCTTCGGTGACGACGGTCGCGTCCAGCGCCAGCAGCGCGACGGCGAAATCGCCATAAGGGGCAGGGGCGAACAGATTGCCGCCGACGGTTGCCATGTTGCGGATCGCAGGCCCGCCGACAGCGCGCGCGGCAGGCGCGAGCGCGGTGAGTTCGGGATGGCGGGCAATCGCGGCCATGGTGACCGAAGCGCCGAGCCGGACCTTGCCGCCGGAAACCGCGATCTGCGAAAGGCCGGGATCGATGACGCGGATCAGGCTGGAGATGGAAACGTCGCCTTCATTGGCGGCGCGGATCACCAGCGTGCCGCCGCCGAGATAACGCGTGCCGGCGGGACGCAAGGCGGCATTGGCGTCTTTCACGCTCGAAAAAGTTTGCAGCGCAAGCGACATGGCAGGCTCCCGTCAGCTCTGGCCAGCGAAATGACTTTTCAAAGCGTTGAAGCCGCCCTGGAAGACGTTGGCGCCCATGCCCTCGGCCAGCCTGTCGGCCTCCTCCGGTGCTGCGTCGAAGCTTGCGCTCCATTCGGCGTAGGTGCGGTTACCGTCGGTGACGCGCCGCAACTGCAGCGTCGCCTTGTGATTGGTGAGCGGCTGCGGCGTTTCCAGGATCGAGTAGCTGACCAGGAAATTGTCGTCGGAGAAGTCGAGCAGCTTTTCGCGCAGCCGAGCGCCGCTGACCAGTTGGAAGTTGCGCACGCAGCCGATCGCGGTGGCGTCCTTGCCGTCCTCGATATGGCTTTCCACCATGCGCGGATGCCAGTTCGGCAGGCCGTTGAAGTCGCGGATGTGCGCCCAGACCTGCTCGACCGGCGCATCGATGACGCTGGAAATGGTGACTTTCGCCATAGACTGGTTCCCTTGCAAAGATCAGGAGCAGGCTAGGGCGGCCGACGGGCGCGCGCTTATCAATGCGTCTTGAGTGCGTATCAACCAGTCGGAAAATGTGGCGACGGATCAGCCCGCAAAGGCGGTCAAGACATGGCTCTCGCGGCTTCGCGGTAGAGCGTCGGCGGCACGCCGACATGGTCGCGGAAGAAGCGCGAGAAATTGCCCTGGGTGGTGAAGCCGAGATTGCAGGCGACCGAGATCAGCGGCTCCTGCGACCACTGCAACTGGCGCACGGCTTCCTCCATACGCAGCGTGTTCCAGTAGACGTTCGGCGTCAGGTTGGTCTGCTCCTTGAAGAGCGCGAAAAAGTGCGGCCGGGACAGGCCGACCGAGCGCGCGACGTCGTCGAAGGAGATGCGCTCGCAGACATTGGCCTTCATCAACTGGATCGCCTTGCGGACGCGGAAATCGAGCATCGTGTTGATGCGCGCGCGGGCTATCTGCGGCGCGGATGTCTCGGCCGCGTCGAGCACGCTGTCGATGAAACGCTCGATCTCGTAATTGGCGACGTCGTCGATACTCTCATTGTCGGTCAGGTGATCGAGCAGGTTCGCCGCCGCCTGATGCAGCCAAGGCTCCAGTGTGATCGCGGCTTGCGTGAACAGCGGCGCCGACGACGGAAGGTCGCGGCGCCGGCGCGCCCAATCGGGGTCGATGTAGAAGGCGAGGAACAGGCCGGGCTTGCCGTCGCGGGAAAGGGCGTGGCTGTGCGGCTGGAACGAGTTGATGCCGGCCGCCGTGCCCGGCCCAAGCCGCACCGTCTCGCGGCCGATGGTCATTTCGCCCGCCGTGCCTTCCAACCAGATGATGAGATGCGCCTCGCCGTGGGCATGGGTGACGAAGTCGTTGGCGACATTCAGCACGGAAACATGTCCGAACCGGCCCCAATAGAGCCTGATCGCGTCCGTCATGGGTATCGTTCCTCCCGCAGGCGACTGGCCTCCCTTCGCCTGCCGGGGAATAGTGCGGCCAGGGTGAGGCCGCGTCAAGGCGGGCAAGTGCAGCGGAACTTGCGCTCAAAGCGCCTGAATCGATTTTCAGACTGAGCGATAGGGGGAGCTAGTCACTGCGGCGGAAGTTGCGGACGCGGTCGAACAGCACCGCCAGGATGATCGCGCCGCCGATGAAAGTGCCTTGCCAGAAGGCGTTGATGCCGAGCAGGCCAAGGCTGTTGCGGATCACTTCGATGAGGGCGGCGCCGACGATGGCGCCGAGCGCGGTGCCGACGCCGCCGGCGAGATTGGCGCCGCCGATGACGGTGGCGGCAATCACCTGCAGCTCCATGCCGTTGCCGAGATTGGTGGTGACGGCGCCCAGCCATCCGGTCTGGATGATGCCGGCAATCCCTGCCGACAGCGCCGAGATCATGTAGACGACGACCTTGATCTGCTTGACGGGAACGCCGGTCAGCGTCGCCGCATGCTCATTGCCGCCGATGGCGAAGATGTGCCGGCCGAACTTGGTCAAGCGCAGGATGAAGCCGGTGATCAGTGCCAGTATGATCATGTAGAGCACCGGATTGGCGATGCCGAACAGCCAGGCGCCACCGCCCAGCGCCAGTAGCTTCTGATGGTCCGGTCCGAACTGGAAGACCACCGTGTTGTTGGACGCGACCATGGCAAGGCTGCGCGCCACCGACAGCATGCCGAGCGTGACCACGAAAGGCGGGAAGCCGAGATAGGCGATGAGCACGCCGTTGAAGGCGCCGATCACAAGCGCGGTGGCGATCGAGGCCAGGATGCCCACTTCGATCGAATAGCCGGCATGCATGGTGACGGCGAGCACCATCGAGCACAGGCAAAGCACCGAGCCGACCGACAGATCGATGCCGCCGGTGATGATGACGAAAGTCATGCCGAGCGCGACGATGGCGATGAAGGTGACGTTGCGCGTGATGTTGAAGAGGTTCTTCGACGTGGCGAAGGAATCGGTGGCGACGGACAGGAACAGGCAGGCGAGGATGACCGCGATCACCACCCAGAAGGTCTGGTTGGAGAAGAGCCGCGACAGGAAGGTGTGCTGCTTCTGCGCGATCGTCTGGTCAAGGGTGACTGCCATTATCGACCTTTCCTGGGAGGCGGGGGCGCGAGGCTCCGCGCAATCACGCAACCTGTTCGATGGCGCCGGTGATCAGCCCGGTGACTTCCTCGGGCGAGCTCGAGGCGATTTTCTTGTCGGCAACCTTCCGGCCGCGCCGCATGACGATGACGCGGTCGGCGACGTCGAACACGTCGGGCATGCGGTGGCTGATCAGCACCACGGCGATGCCCTGGTCGCGCATGTGGCGGATGAGGTTCAGCACTTCGGCGACCTGCCTGACCGAAATCGCCGCCGTCGGCTCATCCATCAGCACGATCTTGGCCTGCGACAGCATGGTGCGGGCAATCGCCACCGCCTGGCGCTGGCCGCCCGACATCTGCTTGACGAGGTCGCGTGGCCGCGTTTCGGATTTCAGCTCGGCGAAAAGCTGGCCGGCGCGCTTGTACATGGCGCCATAGTCGAGGATGCGGAGCGGACCGAAGCCACGGCGCAACTCGCGGCCGAGATAGACGTTGGCCGCGGCCGTCAGGTTGTTGCAGAGCGCGAGGTCCTGGTGGACGATCTCGATGCCATGCTGGCGGGCGTCCGCGGGCTTGTGCAGGACAAGCTCCTTGCCGTCCAGCCGCATGGTGCCGTGGCTCGGGTGGAAATTGCCGGCGATCATCTTGACCAGCGTCGACTTGCCGGCGCCGTTGTCGCCCATCAGGCCGACGACCTCGCCGGCCTCCAGCGAAAACGATACATCATTGACCGCCTGGATGGCGCCGAAATGCTTCGAGATGTTGGCGAGTTCGAGAACCGACACCAGCCTTATGCCTCCCCATTTACGGCGCAGCTGTCGCAGACTTTTGCCAGCGCCACTCGCGTTCAGCTCCGTCCATCTCCTCCCGAACGGCGCGTCCACGCATTTAGGCAAAACCGGACAAGGGCGTCAATCAATTGTCTGACGATTAATTTCGAGACTCGACGAAAAATCGGTTTTGTAGGACAAATAGGAATTGACGCTGGCGAAAAGCCGATATTAGCTAAGTCTCGGAGGAAGACTTGCCCCTCGTCCGTCTATCCGGCGGGGGGCGGGCAGATGGTTTGAAGGTCAAGGATCCGGCTGCGCCAGCATTCGGGCAAACGGATCGGCAAATGCTTATCAGCCCGGCGCAGGGCGCGAACATCATGAGATGCTCGTCATGGTTCTTACGCATCCGGGCTGATCAGTGTGGCGGGCACGCGGTGTCCGTCTGTTTCAAGGGAGGACTGATATGAGGAAAACACTTTTGCTTGCCGCCGTCGCCGCCATGGCGTTGGGCGCCGGGCCGGCTTTGGCCAAGAAACAACTCGTCATCGTCGTGAAAGGTCTCGACAATCCGTTCTTCGAAGCCATCCATCAGGGCTGCGAGAAGTGGAACAAGGAAAACGCCAGCTCGGAATATGAATGCTTCTACACCGGCCCGGCATCGACCTCGGACGAAGCCGGCGAGGCGCAGATCGTGCAGGACATGCTGAGCAAGCCCGACACGGCGGCGATGGCGATCTCGCCCTCGAACGCGCCGCTGATCGCGCAGACGATCAAGAGCGCCAATCCGTCGATCCCGATCATGACGGTCGACGCCGACCTTGCCAAGGAAGACGCCGCCCTTCGCAAGACCTATCTCGGCACCGACAACTACCTGATGGGCAAGAAGATCGGCGAGTACATCAAGAAGGCCAAGCCGAATGGCGGCACGATCTGCACCATCGAGGGCAATCCGGCGGCCGACAACATCCTGCGCCGCGCGCAAGGCATGCGCGATGCGCTGTCGGGCAAGGAAGGCCTCGCGGCACTTGCCGGCGAAGGCGGCTGGACCGAAGTCGCCGGCTGCCCGGTGTTCACCAATGACGACGGCGCCAAGGGCGTGCAGGCGATGACCGACATCCTCGCCGCCAACCCGAAGCTCGACGCCTTCGGCATCATGGGCGGCTGGCCGCTGTTCGGCGCACCGCAGCCCTATCGCGACCTGTTCAAGCCGATGGCCGACAAGATCGCCAAGAACGAGTTCGTCATCGGCGCCGCCGACACGATCGGCGACGAGGTGGCGATCGCCAAGGAAGGCCTGGTGACCGCGCTGGTCGGCCAGCGGCCGTTCGAAATGGGCTACAAGGCGCCCTCGGTGATGCTCGACCTCGTCGGCAACAAGAAGGTCGATGATCCGGTCTTCACCGGCCTCGACGAATGCACCAAGGAAACGGCCGACACCTGTATCCAGAGGTAGGCGCTGGTCGCATCCAGAACCAATGTAAAAGGGGCGCCGCGAGGCGCCCCTGACTTTTTTCAAAGTTGCATTCTTGATGACGGGCGCTTTCGTCTCAGATCTTCTGCTTCACGCCGTCCTTCGAAGGCATCAGGTCGACGCCATTGAGCTTGCCGATATGGGTGGCGAGCATCGGCACATATTGCTCGATGGGACCGGTGGCGAAGGCGGTCGCAAAGGAATTCTTGGTGGCGTTGCCGAGCGGGTTGGCGATGCCGGCCGCGCCCGCCATCGATTCCAGATAGGTCAGGTCCTTGAAGGCGTTGGCAATGCTGAACTTGTGCGCGTCGCGGTCGCCCTCCAGCGTCCAGCGCATGAAGGTCTGATAGAAGCCGCAATCCATGCGGCCGTTGCGGATGACGCTGTCGAAGCGCGGCGGCGAGATGCCGACCTTCTCGGCCAGCGCCAGCGCTTCCGAATAGATCGCGGCGTAGCCCAGCGAGATGAAGTTGTTGAGCAGCTTCATGCGGTGGCCGTCGCCGGTGTCGCCGATGTGGACGATGCGGCCGGCCCAGGTCTCGATCACCGGCTTCAGCCTGGCGAACACCGCGTCCGGCGCGCCGACCATGGCGTCGAGCGTGCCTTCCCAGGCCTCCTTCGGCGTGCGGCTGAGCGGCGCATCGACATAGTCGACGCCGAGCGCCTTGAGCTCGGCGGCCAGGGCCACGGTCGAGACCGGATCGGAGGTCGAGCAATCGACGACGACCGCGCCTTGCTTCAGGCCCTCCTTCAGCCCGCCGGGGCCGCGGATGATCGCCTCCACCTCGCGCGAGCCGGTGACGCAGATGAAGATGACGTCGGAGGCGGCGGCCACCTCCTTGGATGTGGCCACTTCCTTGGCGCCGCGTCCCAAAAGGTCTTCCGCGGGCTTGCGGTTCTTGCGGCCGAGGAAGGTCAGCGGATAGCCCTTGTCGACGATGTTCTTGGCGATGCCGTGCCCCATCAGGCCTAGGCCGATGAAACCGATTTTCTCGCGGGCAGCGGTGGTGCTCATCTCGTCTCTTCCCTGTCTTTCGTGGTGATGGGCCCGCGCGGCGGGCGATTGCCGGAAAGGTTTTCGCGGATCGCGGTTGGCAGGCGATTGCGGAATACCATATTGTCTGACAATACACATAATTCTCAAGCCTTGTGGAGAGCAAAATGACGAAGCGGATCATGTTCACCGGCGGCAGCGGCAAGGCTGGCCGGCATGTCGTTCAGTATCTGGTCGAACATGGCTGCCAGGTGCTCAACATCGACACCAAGCCGCTCGACAATCCGAAAGTGCGCACGCTGATCACCGACATCACCGACAGCGGGCAGGTGTTCAACGCGCTGTCGAGCTATATGGGCCTGCACGAGTTCGATCCGTCGCTGAGAGCCCAGCCGGTCGACGCCGTGGTGCATTTCGCCGCAATCCCGCGCGTCATGATCACGCCGGACAACGAGGTGTTCCGCATCAACGCGATGGGCACCTACAATGTCATCGAAGCGGCGGTGAAGCTCGGCATCCGCAAGATCATCATCGCTTCCTCGGAGACGACTTACGGCCTGGTTTTCGCCAATGAGCCGCGCAGTCCGACGCATTTCCCGCTCGACGAGGATTATGACGTCGACCCGATGGATTCTTACGCGCTGTCGAAGATCGTCAACGAGAAGACGGCGCGGGCCTTCGCGCTGCGCAGCGGCGCCGACATCTATGCGCTGCGCATCGGCAACGTCACCGAGCCGCATGAATATTTGGTGTTCCCCAAATGGTTCGCCGATCCCGGCTTCCGCAAGCGCATCGCCTGGAGCTACATCGACGCGCGCGATCTTGGCCAGATCACCTTGCGCGCCATTGAGAAGGACGGCCTGGGCTACCAGGTGTTCAACGCGGCCAATGACGACACCTCGTCGGACCTGCCGACGGCGGAGCTCTTGAAGCGCTTTTATCCGGGCGTGCCGGTCAAGGCCGAGCTTGGCGAATATGAGACCCTGCTTTCGAACCGCAAGGCGCGCGATGTGCTTGGCTTCCGGCCCGAGCACAGCTGGCGCAAATACGTCAAAACGGCATGAGGCGGCGGCAAAATGCCGGTTGATCTGTGCACATCCTCGCGCGTTGGGGCAAAGCAGGCCTGCCGTGCTTGACAGCTTCTGAAAACGGGATTTTCTGGACCATATGCGGGACGCGAAGCCGAACAACGAAAAAAAACTGACGAAAACGGCAGCTCTGGAGCGTCCGGCCGGCGTTCGCCGGGCCAACGCGCCACGCATTCCGGGCGCCAGCGTGCACACCTCCTTGGCCAGCGAGATCGGGCTGAGGATCGTGCGCGGCGATTATCCGCCGGGCACCATCCTGCCCAACGAAGCGAAATGGTCGGAGACCTTTGACGTCAGCCGTTCCGCGGTGCGCGAGGCGATCAAGATGCTGATGGCAAAGAGCCTGCTGGCCTCGCGGCCGAAGATCGGCAGCTGGGTCGAACCGAAGGAACGCTGGAACCTCCTCGACCGCGACGTGCTGTCCTGGTACGCCACGTCGCCGGACCGTGAGGTTTTCCTCAAGACCGTGCAGGAATTCCGCCATATCATCGAGCCGGAAGCCACCGCCTTCGCGGCGCTGCGGCGCACCGACGAGCAGATGGCCGAGATCAGCCAGGCCTGTCAGGAGATGGGCGCGGCGACCAACCTGCAAGAGCGGACGCGGGCCGACACGCGCTTCCATCTCGCCATCCTCAGGGCCTCGGGCAACGACCTGCTGGTGCCGCTGGGGGTGCTGATCGAATCCGCCTTCGACCACCTCTTCGCCTACACGACGCGCGAACTGGACGATTTGCACCATGCCCAAAAGCTGCACGAGGCGATCGAGAGGAATATTCGCCTGCGAAGGCCGGATGCGGCGCGCAACGCGGTCCGAAAGCTGCTGGCCAATACCGACGAAGTGATCCAGTCGCGCTAAGGTCCGTCGATATTCAGCTGAGGCCGGCTTGCGAATGGCGGCTTCCTGCGCTTGCGGTCCCGTTGCAGCACCTAATCCTGCTTTTCGCGACCGAACGCGACGCGCAGCTCGTCCTTCGCTTTTTCCAGCACCTTCCTGCGCTCGTCAGGCAAGTTCTTGCCGGCGCGGTTGATGTAGAAATTCAACATCGACATGGCGGATTGGAACGGCTCAGCCTTGCGGCGGTGGCTGTGCTCGGCCGAACGTTTCAGCGACGCGGCGATCTTCTTGGCGTCGTCGGATTCAAAGACATGATCCTCGAGATCCATCGCATCGCTGTGCTCGGTCACGTCGGCCGACCATTTCTTCCTGGCGGTCATGGCGAACTCCTTTCTTCAGGCAAAACTCCATCGGGTGAGGCGGGTTCCGCTTCTGGAGCCACGGAATTATGCCTCGTGGCGCTGCTCGGCCCGGGAAATGCGCCGATAGTGCGCTTAAACACGCGATCTCGAAGAAATCGCGGACAGGAGACGCCGTGACGACAGTTCCAGGAAACGGGGCAGACAGCGCCGGCATCGACAGCTTCTATGCTTGGACGCGGCTTGGCATTTCCCTGCTGCTGGCGACGATCGGCGGCGTCGGCACCTGGGCGGTGGTCGTGGTTCTGCCCGCGGTGCAGGCCGAATTCGGCGTCGACCGCGCCGCCGCCTCGATGCCCTATACCGCGACCATGGTGGGCTTCGCCGCCGGCAACGCGCTTATCGGACGCGCCATCGACCGCTTTGGGTATTGGATACCGGCGCTCGCCGCTTCGCTCGCGCTTGGCGCGGGGTTTCTGCTGGCGTCGCTTGCGAATTCGATCCTGGGCGTCACGCTCGCCCAAGGCCTGCTGATCGGAGTGGGGTGCTCGACGATCTTCGGGCCGCTGATCGCCGACGTCTCGCACTGGTTCAACCGCCGCCGCGGCGTCGCGGTGACGGTGGCGGCGTCCGGCAACTACGTTGCCGGGGCGATCTGGCCGACGGTCATGCCTTATATGATGCAAGGCCATGGCTGGCGCTTCACCTATGCGACGATCGGAGTCATCTGCCTCGTCACCATGGTGCCGCTGGTCCTGCTGCTGCGACGGCGCGCGCCGCATGAGGGGACATCTGGCGCGCCGCGCGGCCGGCCGGTGCAGCCGATCTCGCTGTCGCCCTCGCAGTTGCAGGTCCTGCTGGTGATTGCCGGCTTCGGCTGCTGCATGGCGATGTCGATGCCGCAGGTGCATATCGTCGCCTATTGCATGGATCTTGGCTACGGCGTCGCGCATGGCGCCGAGATGCTGTCGATCATGCTGGCGGCCGGCGTCATCAGCCGCATCGGCTCGGGCTTCCTCGCCGACCGCATCGGCGCGGTGAAGACGCTGCTGATCGGCTCGGCGCTGCAGTGCTTGTCGCTGTTATTCTACATCCCGTTCGACGGGCTCGCGTCGCTCTATGTCGTCTCGCTGGTCTTCGGCCTGTCGCAAGGCGGCATTGTGCCCTGCTATGCCATCATCGTGCGCGACTATATGCCGGCAAAGGAAGCCGGCCAGCGCGTCGGCATCGTGCTGATGGCGACGATCTTCGGCATGGCGGTGGGCGGCTGGATGTCGGGCTGGATCTACGACCTCACCGGGTCCTACGCCGCCGCCTTCCTGAACGGAATTGGCTGGAACCTTGTCAATCTCGGGGCCATCGCGCTGCTGATGTGGAAAGCCAACCGAAGCGCCGAGGCGATTGCCTGACGCGCCTCGGTCGACCGGGCGCCGAAGCCGGGTTGCTTGACAACGGTTAACGCATGCGCGACCTCAATCGGCAGAGCTGACCTGGTGGCGCGATGACACGGACGCCGATCGTGATGTTGCGGCCGCGCGTCGAAGACGGGGGGACAGGGCCTTGACCAAGCCGCGTTCCCGCCGTGGCGGCGGCCGCCCGACCATTGCCGATGTGGCGCGCAAGGCGGGTGTCGGCGCGATCACCGTGTCGCGCGCGCTGCGTGAGCCCGGGCGGGTATCGGAGGATCTGCGACGGCAGATACAGGCCGCTGTCGACGAACTTGGCTACGTGCCTGACCCGAATGCGCGCGCGCTTGCCTCGGCGCGCGCCGAGGTGTTCGGCGTGCTGGTGCCTTCGCTCACCAACAACGTCTTCGCCGAAGTGGTGCGCGGCATCTATGACAGCCTTTCCGACAGCCCGTTCCGCATCCAGATCGGCAACACCCATTATTCGGGCCTCGAGGAAGAGCGGCTGTTGCAGGTTTTCGGATCGCAACGCCCGGCGGCGCTGATCGTGGCCGGTATCGACCAGACACCCAGCGCGCGACGACTGCTGGAGAATGCCGGCTGCCCGGTGGTGCAGGTGATGGAGATCGGGCCGGACCCGGTCGACATGGTGGTCGGCTTTTCCCATTTCGACGGCGGCAGGACCGCCGCCGAACACCTCCTGCAGGCCGGATACCGCAAGATCGGCTTCATCGGCGCGCGAATGGATCCGCGTTCGCAGCGACGCCTTGCCGGCTATCGCGCCGCCATGGAGGCCGCCGGCCTTTTCGATCCGCGGCTCGTCACCACGACGCCCGTGCCGTCAAGCGTGACGCTGGGGCGCGAGTTATTCCGCGACGCGCTGGCCAAGATCCCGACGCTGGACGGCGTGTTCTGCAACAATGACGATATCGCGCTTGGCGTTCTGTTCGAATGCCATCGCGCATCGATCGACGTGCCGAAGCAGATCGGCATTGTCGGCTTCAACGATCTCGACATGATGCAGGTGTCGTTTCCTTCGATCACCAGCGTGCGCACGCACCGCTATGAAATCGGCACCCGCGCCGTCGCCATGGCGCTTGCGGCGATCGCCGGCAATCGGCCTGAACAGCGGATCGTCGACCTCGGCTTCGACCTCATGCGGCGCGAGAGCACCGCGCGTTAGGCCGTGATAGCGTTTCGTCGAATCCCATCACGCTCTAACTCCTTGTTGGAGCATGATCTTGTCCGAAAACCGGTTCCCACTTTTCGGGATCAATGCTCTAGGGCGGCGGCGGAAACGCCGAGCCAAAGCTACGCACTGTTCCTGGAGGCACTCTGACGAACACGGAAAAATGACGAAAGCGGCGCTTTACAGGCTTTCATGGTAGCGCTACCATTTGTCTGTAAAATCAACATCCGGCAAGGTTCAGGATTGTTTATTATACATAAGCAACAGCTCAAGCTTGTTTATTATGTATAATATGATAGTTTTCTGAACGTCCCGGAGGGCGAGGGAAGGGGAGAAGGCGGGGCGATCCACATCGCCCGGCGAGCGTTTCGGTTTGGCAGGAGGGGGTGCCCGCCGAGCATGTCAGGACTTCATAGTTCAGCAGATCTGCAATTGGGAGGAATACCGATGATCAAGTCACTCGTTGGCGGCGTCGTTGCCGCCACTGCATTCGTCATGCTCAGCTCGGCAGCGATCGCCGCCGGACCGGAAGTCGTCTCCGGCCCCGCAGCGCAGCCGGACTGCTTCTCGCCATGGTCGGCGGACACCAAATTCTTCAAATTCCCCAAAAAGGAAGGCCCGTTCCGCATCGCCTTCTCCAACGGCTATATCGCCAACACCTGGCGCATTCAGATGGTGCAGACGGCAAAGGCCTATGCGGCGCAGCCGGACGTGAAGGCCAAGATCAAGGAATTCAAGGTCGTCTCGACCGGTGAAGATGTGCCGGCGCAGATCTCGGCGATCAACAACTTCATCGATTCCGGCTATGACGCTATCGTCACCGACGCGCAGAACCCGACCGCCTTCGGCCCGGTCATCAAGCGCGCCAAGGAAGCCGGTATCGTGCTGGTTGCCTTCGACAACATTCTCGACACCAAGGACGCCATCAACGTCAATGTCGACCAGAAGGGCCTCGGCGAGTTGTGGGCCAAGTGGCTGGTCGACAAGGTGCCGAACGGCGGCAAGATCCTCGAAGTGCGCGGCGTTGCCGGCACTTCCGTCGATACCGACCGCCACAACGGCATCCATGAAGTGCTGGACGCTTCCGGCAAGAAGTGGGACGTCACCGAGGTCGCCGGCAAGTGGGATGACGGCGTGGCGCAGAAGGTGACAGCCGATGCCATCGCCACCAACGGTCCGTTCGACGGCATCACCGGCCAGGGCGGCGACACCGGCATCGTGCAGGCGATGATGGACGCCAAGCATCCCTTCGTGCCATTCGGCGGCGAGACCGAGAACGGCTTCCGCAAATTCTGCGCGCAGCATTCAGCAGACGGGCTGAAGTGCACGTCGGCGGGCTCCGGCCCGGCCCAGGTCGCCGTGGCCATCAAGACAGCGATCGCGGCGCTGGAAGGCGAGGTGGTGCCGCAGGAAGTAAAGCTGCCGCTGGCGATCGCCTCGGATCCAGACATGAAGGAAGGCACCGATTACTTCCCGAAGGAATCCGATAATTTCTTCGTCGGCAACTCCTTCCCGACCTGCGGCATCAATTTCAGCGCGCAGGAAATCATGGGCCAGACCAAGGCGGACCAGTAAGCTTCCAAATCGATGACTTGGCGCCGCGGGTCAGCCGCGGCGCCGCCTCATGCAGATACAATTGGAGGCTCAATGGACGGTGCGGTTCCGCTCTTCCGCATGGAAGGCATATCCAAGCGCTATGGCGGCGTGAGGGCCCTGGAAAAGGCCGATCTTGAAGTTACCGCCGGCAGCATCCACGCCATTCTCGGCGAGAACGGCGCAGGCAAGTCGACCCTGATCAAGATCATGGCGGGCGTCGTGGCGCCCGACGAGGGCCGCATGACGCTGGATGGACGCGAAGTGAGCTTCGCCTCACCGGCCGCGGCAAATCAGGCCGGCATCGTCTGCATCTTCCAGGAACTGTCGCTCATTCCCGAGTTGAGCGTCGCCGACAACATCGTCATTTCCGATCCGCCGAAGCGCTTCGGCATGATCGACCGCAAGGCGCAGCGGCGCATCGCGGAAGAAGCGCTGGCACGCGCCGGCGCTTCCGATATCCATCCTCGGGCGCTGGTCAAGGACCTGCCGCTGTCGCGCCGGCAGATGGTGGAGATCGCCAAGGCGCTGGCTCGCAAACCGCGCATCCTGATCCTCGACGAAGCGACCTCGGCGCTGACGGCGGCGGATGTCGCCAAGGTCTTCGAGGTGTTGAAGCGGCTGCGCTCGGAAGGACTGGCGCTGCTCTACATCTCGCACCGCATGAACGAGATCGCGGAACTCGCCGACCATTGCACGGTGTTTCGCAACGGCCGCAACGTCGCCAGCTACCCCGCGGGCTCGAAGAGCGACAATGAGGTGGTGGAGCTGATGATCGGCCGCGAATACAGCCATATCTTCCCGCCGAAACCCGTTTCCGCTGCGGCCGCCACGCCGGTGCTCGAAGCCCGCAATCTCTCCTGGGCCGACCGGCTGGACAATATCTCGCTGAGCGTCAGGGCCGGCGAAGTCGTGGGCCTGGGCGGTCTCGACGGGCAGGGCCAGCGCGAACTGCTGCTTGCCTTTTTCGGCGTGCTGCGCGGCCTGCGCGGCGACGTGCTGATCGACGGCAAGCCGGCTTCCATATCGAGCCCGCGCGCCGCCAGCGACGACCGCGTCGGCATGGCGCTGATCCCCGAGGACCGCAAGACCGAGGGGCTGATGCTGCCGATGACGGTGCGCGAAAACCTCTCCTTCGCGGCGCTCGACCGGCTGGCCAAGGGCGGCATCATCGATCGCGCCGCCGAGCAGCGCCTGATCGACGACATGGTCGGGCTGCTGGCCATCAAGACGGCGGGGCTCGATATTCCCGTCGGCGCGCTCTCGGGCGGCAACCAGCAGAAGGTGGTCATCGCCAAATGGCTGATGCGGCAACCGCGCATCATCCTGCTCAACGATCCGACGCGCGGCATCGATGTCGGCACCAAGCAGGAGATCTACCAATTGATGCGCAAGCTGGCGGATGCTGGCGCCGCCATCCTGTTCTATTCGACCGACTATGACGAACTGATCGGCTGCTGCGACCGCGTGCTCGTGCTCTATGACGGCAGCGTCAAGCGCGAGCTCGTCGGCACCGAGATCACCGAGCACGCGCTGATCGCCAGCGCGCTCAACATCCATGGCGAAGGCGCCGATATGCAGCAGGGAGCGGGCGCGTGAAGGATTGGCGCTACTTGATGGCCGAGCAGCGCGGAACGCTGCTGGCGCTCGGCATCTTCATCGTCATGTTCATCATCTACACCACGAACCACCCGGCAGGGTTCACCGCCAATGTCGTGCAGACGGCGGCCAACAAGGGCGTTCTTCTGGCCTTCGTCGCCATGGCGCAGACGCTGGTGGTGATCACCGCCGGCATCGACCTGTCGGTCGGCATGATCCTGCTTCTTACCAATTGTCTCGCCTCGTGGCTGGTGGTCGGCACGCCGCTCGAGATCACGCTCGGCGTGATCGCGGTCCTTGCCGCGGGCCTGGTCTGCGGGGCGATCAACGGCGCCATCGTCATCTATGGGCGCCTCCAGCCGATCGTCGCCACCATAGCCACCGGCGCCGTCTTTTATGGCATCGGGCTTCTGCTGCGGCCGTTTCCGGGTGGATCGGTCAATGAGGATCTGGCCGACGCGCTGACGGGAAAGCTCTTCGATGTGATCCCAACCTCGCTGGTCGCGCTGCTCATCGTTGTGCTGATCGTCTGGGTGCCGTTCAGCCGCTCGGAATTCGGCCGCGCGGCTTACGCCGCAGGCTCATCGGAAACGGCGGCTTATATGTCGGGCGTGCCGATCCGGCGCGGCAAGTTCCTCGCTTATGCGCTGGCAGGCCTGCTGGCTTCGGTCGGCGGCCTGTTTCTCACCTTCTTCACCTATACGGGGGAGGCTGCCTATGCGAGCGGCAATTCCTACACGCTGTTCTCGATCGCGGCGGTCGTGCTCGGCGGCGTGTCGCTGTTCGGCGGCAAGGGCAGCGCTATCGGCGCGATTTTCGGCGCGCTTGCCTTCCGCACCATCGGCGACCTGTTGTTCGTCTTCGACTTCGATCCGCTCTGGCAGCCGCTGTTCCAGGGCGTTATCCTGTTGATCGCGGTCAGCCTCGGCGCCTTCGCGCTGTTTCGGGTGCGCAACCGGCTGGAGTGGTTCCTGTGAGCGAAACGACGCTTGGTGGCCTTGCCGGCCGCATGCCCAAATTCATCCGACGCGCCGACCCGGCGGTGCTGACGGCCTTTGCCTGCATCGTGATCCTGCTTCTGCTGGGCAGCCTCTATTCGCGCAGCTTCCTTTCGCCGGAATATCTGCTGCAGCAGCTTAAAGTCGCCTCGTTCCTCGGCGTCATCGCCACCGGCATGATGCTGGTCATCCTGCTCGGCCAGATCGACCTTTCCGTGCCATGGGCCGTGGCCGCCGGCGCCATGATGGCCTGCGCTGCCGCCGCCTACGGGTCGGTCGGCGTTGCTCTCGCCATCCCCTTCGGTGTCCTGTGCGGCGTGGCGATCGGCATCATCAACGGCATCGGTGTCGCCTATCTGCGCATCCCCTCGATGATCATTACCTTGGCCACCAACGCGGTCGCGCAGGGGCTGATGGTGGTCTACACGGGCGGCTTCTCGCCACAGGATTCGGCGACGGCGGCGATGCGCTATCTGGCGACCGGTTTCACCATTCCGGGGGTTCCCAACGCCGTCATCATCTGGGCGCTGATCGGCGCCGCGATGGTCTTCGTGCTCACCCGCACCAGCTTCGGCCGCGCCGTCTACGGCATCGGCAACCGCGAGCGCGCCGCCTACCTTTCCGGTATCGACACGCGCCGCATCGTGATGATCGCCTTCGCCGTCTCCGGCGGGCTGTCGGCCTTCGGCGGCGTGCTTCTGGCCGGCTATGCGTCGAAGGCGGCACAATCCATGGGCGATGCCTATCTGCTGCCGTCGATCGCCGCCGTCGTGCTGGGCGGCACCTCGATCCTGGGCGGGCGCGGCTCCTATCTCGGCACGGTGGCCGGCGTGATCCTGATCACGCTCCTGCAATCCATCCTCTCGGTCATGCAGATGCCGGAAGCGGGACGGCAGATCATCTATGGTGTCGTCATCGTCGCCATGCTCATGCTCTACGGGCGCGCGCCGGCAAGCCGCTGACCGTAGATGAGGCGAGCGCAAGACCGCAGACCCCGGAGCTTGGCATGAACGATCTTCGGACGGCGCCGGCCATCGTCGTGATGGGGGTTGCCGGCTGCGGCAAGACGGCCGTCGGCGAGGCGCTCGCCAAGGCTCTCGACGCCGACTTCATCGAAGGAGATCGGCTGCATCCACCGGAGAACGTGGCGCGCATGGCGCGCGGCGAGCCGCTGACGGACGCGCTGCGCGAGGGCTGGCTCGACGCCATAGGCGAGCACATCGCGGCGTCCGTCGCCGGCGGACGGAAGGCGGTGGCGGCGTGCTCGGCGCTGAAACGCGCCTACCGTGACCGGCTGAGCCGCTACTGTCCCGACACAGTCTTCCTCTACCTGAGGATCGACCGCGAGACCGCCTGGCGCCGGGTCGCCAATCGCAAGGGCCATTTCATGCCGGCAAGCTTGGTCGACAGCCAGTTCGCCACGCTGGAAGAACCTGCCGCGGACGAACGGGCCGTGACGGTCGACGGAACGCGAAGTGTTGCCGGGATCCTGGAAGGGATCGTTGGTTAGAACGGTTCGGGCGCTTCAGGCGCCGTCATTGCCGATCGCGGCTTCCGTTGGCCGCTCGGTCAACCGTACGGCGCTCGACCAGGCCATCATCTGCTCCGGACAGAGTTCGAGCGTTTCCAGCATATGGTCGCGCTTCGACAGGATGTATCCCGCCTGGACGACGAGGTTCTTCGTCGCGGTGTCCCTTGCCGGCGACGCCGGCGGCTGTGGCCCCGCGCTCAGTTCGCTGACGATCGCGCGATACTGGCGAAAGGGAACCGTTTCGATCGTCGCCATATGAAACAGCGCCGCGCCCGCGCGCGCGGCGAAGTTTGCCGGCGCCGAGGCGAGATGGGTCCAGCCGCGCTCGCCCATGGCGGCCTCGGTGAAGGTGGAGCCGGCATAGACGGTGTTGGTCATCAGCACCACGCCGTTTGCCTTCAGGGTCTTCTGGATGCGCGTGGTGACCTGGTAGGCGTCGGTGCGCTCAAAGACGATCCGGCTTTTCAGGAAGCGGTTCTCGACTTTGACCAATGGCGGGTTGATCACGCGCAAGCCGAATTTGCTCGGGGAGAAGCCGTGGTGCTGCGCGCTTACCTGATGAGCATCGACGCCGGCCTCATGCAGGGCGCGCTTGCCCATGATCGTCTGCGCCGTGAACTGGTCGCACCATATGATGGCGCCGCGCCCGTTGCGCAGGGCTTGTTGCAGGGCTTCGAGGCCTTCGAGCCGGATCGCCGGCGACCAGCGCCAGCCGGAGACGAGATGCGCCGCAAGCGTTAGCCGCCGGCGGTGAATGGCGGCGAGTTGCGCCTCGAACATTTCTTGCGTGTCGACGGCATCGCCGAGCACGGCCTTCACCGCGACGTCGTAACGGGCGAACTCCTTGCGGAAGTGGCGCCTGCGCCTGAGCCTGGACCCCCAGCTGCAGATAGGCCCCCACCAGGAGACCGGCAGCATCGCCGCGACGCCGAGATAGAAACAGGACAGCAGGCTCTCGCGCAGGTCCCGATTGGAGAAACGGCGCAGTTTCCCGGGGCGGACAACCTTGCGGCTGAAGAAGCGAACGGACTCGTTGCGCTCCGGCACCGGCACGTCGGCAATGATCTCGGTGTGATAGATGTCGTTCGACGATGGTTGCCGGCTGGCCCTGCGGGAATTGCCAAGCCAAGGCAGCCTCATACGTCAGAGCCCTGTTTCATCCTCCAGCCGCTTTACTGCGTCCGCGGTAGACTGGCAACCGAGGGCGACAAGTCGGGCCGGCGACTTTGTCGTTGGGCGCAATTGCGGACGGAAGGCTGCGGCGAAGGGCGGAACCTGGCCGCTACCGCTTCCTCGAATTGCTTCAAATCTGGGAGGTGAGCTCCGCCGGAAAATCGTCGTTGTCGGCGTCGCGCATGGCGGCGAGGCTGCGGTTGTCGAGCACCTCGGCGATCGCCTGGCGCACTTCCAGCATCATGTGTCGGACCTGGCAGGTGGCCTCGTCGCAATCCTCGCAGCGCTGGTATTGCGTGCGGCTGGCGCAAGGGATCGGCGCCAGCGGCCCGTCGAGCACGCGCACGACATGGCCGATCTTGATCTCGGAAGCGGGCCGCGCGAGGCGGTAGCCGCCTTCCTTGCCCTTGCGGCTCTGGACGAAACCGGCATTGCGTAATTCGCCCAGGATCGCATCCAGGAATTTCTTCGGGATGTTGTTGGCGACGGCGATGTCGTTGACGAATGCAAGCTGGCCAGCCGGCAGGCCGGAAAGATGCACGAGGGCCTTGAGGCCGTATTTGCCTTTTTTGGTCAGCATGCCCGATTCAATTCATCAAACCCCAATGCGCCTGCATCTGGCGGTTGTTTGTGTGCAAATCATGACAGTTGACCGCCTGGTCCAATAATTTGCCCGGCAGCTTAGGCGCAAACGCGTTGATTCTTCGTAACGTTTTTCACGTTGAACGCCGGATTTCCGCTGCGAAATGCTGGCCGGCTTAAATGAGGAAGCCGGCTAAAGCCGGCTTTCCTGCGCTTCCTGATTGTGTGGCGGCTCAGCGGCTGCCGTAGGCCTGATCGAGCAGTCCGCCGGCGGCGAAATGCTCCTTCTGTACTTTGTCCCAGCCGCCAAAGACCTCCTCAACAGTCAGTAGCCGGACGTCCGGGAAGTCGGCCTTGTGCTTGGCGGCCACCGAGGCGTCGCGAACCCGCAGGCCGTTCCCGGCGGCAATGTCCTGGCCTTCCGGCGTGTAGAGAAAGTCGAGATAGGACTTGGCGAGATCGCGGCTGCCATGCTCGTCGGCGACCTTGTCGACGATCGCTACCGGAAACTCGGGCAGCAGGCTGACCGAAGGCGTGACCTGCTCGAACTTGTCGTCGCCATACTCCTTGCGGATGCCGCGCGTCTCCGATTCGAAGGTGATCAGCACGTCGCCGATCTCACGCTGGACGAAAGTGGTTGTGGCGGCGCGGCCGCCGGTGTCGAAGATCGGCACGTTGTTGAAGAGCTTGGTGATGAACTCCTTCACCTTGGCGTCGTCGCCCTTGAAGGCTTCCTTGGCGTAGGCGGCGGCGGCGAGATAGGTGTAGCGCGCATTGCCCGACGTCTTCGGGTTCGGAAAGATCACCTGCACGTCGTCACGCACCAGATCGTTCCAGTCCTTGATGTGCTTGGGATTGCCGGCGCGCACCAGGAAGGACGGCAGCGAATAGAAGGGCGAGGCGTTGTCCGGGAAATCTTTCTGCCAATCGGCTGAGACCAGTCCTTTCTTGACCAGGAAATCGACGTCGGTGACCTGGTTGAAGGTGACGACATCGGCGCCGAGACCTTCGGCGATCGCGCGCGCCTGCGCCGAGGTGCCGGCATGCGACTGATCGACGGTGACGCCGGGGTGCTTGGCGACGAAGGCCTTGTTGACGTCGACGAACAGCTCGCGGCCGACGTCATAGGATGCATTCAAAAGCTTGTCGGCCGACCAGGCTTGGGAGGACGCGAGGACGAGACCGGCAAAAGCTGCGATGCCGAGCAACAGACGCTTCATGAAAACAGGGCTCCTTGGAAATGGATCAAGCTATGGGGAGACCATAGTCGGGAAAGCCTGGTGCGACGAGGCACGCGCTCCGAGAGGTGGGCGAAGGCCTGGAAAATATCTCGCCAAAACAGCCTTTTGCTAGGATTTTCTTTCAAGTGGACTCACAGGTTGCACCAGGCTGGGCGCCGGAGGAGCTGTCAGGCTGAAAGACAGCTCAGGACGTGGGAAAAAGCTTCCAGCGTCGCGGCCTGAAAGCCACCCGGCTCTTCTGTGCCGCGGGATGGTCGACCGGCAGTTCGATCTCGACGCGCTGGCGCTCGCCGCCGATTTCGAGCTCGACGCGCCTGGTGCCGGCAACGCGGCGGCTGGCGGCAACCGTGCCGGCGATGCAGCCGCTGCAGCCGTCGAGCAGCTCGACGTCATGCGGGCGGAAGTGGAGAACCGCCTCGCCGGACGGCGCATGCGGCGCCTGCAGCCCGATCGGCCGGTCGGCGATCCAGATCTCGCCGTTCTCGACCTTGACCGGCAGCGAGCTCGACTCGCCGATGAAGGAATAGACGAAGGGCGAGTTCGGCGTGTCATAGATATCGTCGGCGGTGCCGACCTGCTCGATGCGGCCCTGGCTCATGACCACGACGCGGTCGGCGAGCTCCAGCGCCTCTTCCTGGTCATGCGTGACGAAGACGGTCGTGTGGCCGGTGCGGTCATGGATCTCGCGCAGCCAGCGTCGCAGCTCACGGCGAACCTGCGCGTCGAGCGCGCCGAACGGTTCGTCGAGCAAAAGCACCTTGGGCTCGATCGCCATGGCGCGGGCCAACGCCACGCGCTGGCGCTGACCGCCGGAAAGCTGCGCCGGGTAGCGCTTTTCCAGGCCCGTCAATTGGACGAGGTCGAGCAGTTCCAGCGCCCGGCGGCGGATTTCCTGCCCCGACGGCCTTGCGGCGCCGTGCCGGACCTTCAGGCCGAAGCCGATATTGTCGGCAACCGTCATGTGACGGAACAGCGCGTAATGCTGGAAGACGAAGCCGACATTGCGCTCCTGGATCGACTTCTGCGAGGCGTCCTCGTCGCCGAAGAAGATCGCGCCCTTGGTCGGGCGCTCCAGGCCGGCGATCAGGCGAAGCAGCGTCGTCTTGCCGGAGCCCGACGGCCCGAGCAGCGCGATGAGCTCGCCGGATCTGATGTCGAGCGACACGTCGTGGAGCGCCGGAAACCGCTCGAACTCCTTGCGCACGTTGACGACGCGAACTTCCATACAAATCCCTCAGTTCCTTGATGCTGCCGTTGTTCCCAGATTGCCGGCAATCTTGGGCGACAGGTAGTGTTCAGTGCCCGCGCGTCGCGGCGAGCTCGGCGCCGTAGCGCATCTCGAGAAGCGTTTTCAAGACCAGCGTCACCAGCGCCAGACCGGCGAGCAGCGAAGCGACGGCAAAGGCGCCGACGGCGTTGTATTCGTTGTACAGGATCTCGACATGCAGCGGCATGGTGTTGGTGAGGCCGCGTATGTGGCCCGACACCACCGAGACCGCGCCGAACTCGCCCATGGCGCGCGCATTGCACAAAAGCACGCCATAGAGCAGTCCCCATTTGACGTTCGGCAATGTCACATACCAGAAAGCCTGCCAGCCGCTGGCGCCCAGCGACAGTGCTGCCTCTTCGTCGCCATTGCCCTGTTCCTGCATCAGCGGGATCAATTCGCGCGCGACGAAGGGGAAGGTGACGAAGATGGTGGCCAGCACGATGCCGGGCACGGCGAAGAGGATGACGATGCCATGCGCCTTCAACCAGGCGCCGAGCAGCCCTTGCGCGCCGAAGAGAAGCACATAGACCAGGCCGGAGATGACCGGCGAGACCGAGAAGGGCAGGTCGATCAGCGTGGTCAGGAACGCCTTGCCCTTGAATTCGAACTTGGCGATCGCCCAGGCGGCCGAGATGCCGAAGACGACGTTGAGCGGCACGGAGATCGCCGCCACAAGCAATGTCAGGCGGATGGCGGAGCGCGTGTCGGGGCCGGAAAGGGCTTCCGTGTAGGCGCCGACGCCTTTGGCGAGCGCCTCATGGAAGACGACGATCAGCGGCAAAAGCAGGAAGACGGCGAGGAAGGCGAGGGCGATTGCCATCAGCACGGCCTTGACTGGCCGGCTTTCGGTCACCGCTGCCGACTGGCTCTCGTGATGCGGCTCGTAGGATTTGATCTCGGGATCAGCCATAGCGCTTGCGGCTCCATGTCTGGACGAGATTGACGACCAAAAGCATCAGGAAGGACAGCGCCAGCATGATCGCGGCGATCGCGGTCGCCGCCTCGTAATTGTATTCTTCGAGCCTGATCACGATCAGAAGCGGCGCGATCTCGGACTTGAAGGGCAGGTTGCCGGCGATGAAGATGACCGAGCCGTATTCGCCGACGCCGCGCGCGAAGGCGAGCGAGAAGCCGGTGACGATCGCCGGCGCCAGGCCTGGGAAAAGCACGCGGGTGATGATCTGGAAACGGCTGGCGCCGAGCGTGGCGGCGGCTTCCTCGACCTCCTTGTCGATCTCTTCCA
Organism: Mesorhizobium sp. B2-8-3; assembly: GCF_006440815.1. NCBI lineage: Bacteria > Pseudomonadati > Pseudomonadota > Alphaproteobacteria > Hyphomicrobiales > Phyllobacteriaceae > Mesorhizobium > Mesorhizobium sp. B2-8-3. The sequence continues at coordinate 36,479 of NZ_VFTW01000009.1, read as the reverse complement.
TGATCGGCTGGACGGTGCGCACGACGAAGGGCAAGCCGATGAACACCAGCGCGATGACGATACCGAGCGGCGTGTAGGCGACCTTGATGCCGAGCGGCGCCAGGAGATGGCCGATCCAGCCATTCGGCGCATAGAGCGTGGTGAGCGCGATGCCGGCGACGGCCGTGGGCAGGGCGAAGGGCAGGTCGACCATCGCGTCCGCGATGCGGCGGCCGGGAAAGCGGTAGCGGACCAGCACCCAGGCGACGACGGTGCCGAACACGACGTTGACGGCAGCCGCCAGGAAGGCGGTGCCGAAGCTTATCTTCAGCGCGTTGAGGGTGCGTCGGTCAACGGCGATCGCCCAGAAATCGGCCCAGCCGAGCGCCGCCGAACGCCAGACCAGCCCCGAAAGCGGGATGAGGATGATGAGTGTGAGGTAGGCAAGCGAGAAGCCGAGCGTCAATCCGAAGCCTGGAATGACACTCGGCTGTCTGAATCGCCACCCCGCCTTGGCGGGTGCTGTGGTCATGCTGTTCTGGATCGTCCCTTCTGTTCAAACCAGAATGGCTTTGCTCAGTCGCATTCGGCCGGCATGCCCGTGAGGCTCGCCGGCCGTCCGGCTCACTGCGCCGGCTTGTAGATCTGGTCGAATATACCACCGTCGCCGAAATGGTAAGGCTGCGCTTTCTTCCAGCCGCCGAATTGCGGGTCGTCGATGGTGACCAGCTTGACTGCCGGCAGCTTGGCAAGGTCCTCGGCCGGCACCAGGTCGGGCTTGGCCGGGCGATAGTGGTTCTTGGCGATGATGGTCTGGGCTTCCTTGGAATAGAGCCAGCTCAGATAGGCTTCCGCGACCTTGCGCGTGCCCTTGGCATCGACATTGGCGTCGACGACGGCGACCGGCGGCTCGGCCAGGATCGAGGTCGGCGGATAGACGATATCGAAATTGTCGGCGCCGAATTCGTCGAGCGCGAGATAGGCTTCATTCTCCCACGCGATCAGCACGTCGCCCAGGCCCTTCTGCGCGAAGGTCACCGTCGAGCCACGCGCGCCGGTGTCGAGGACCGGAACGTTCGCATAAAGCTTGCCGACGAACTCCTTGGTCTTGGCTTCGTCACTGCCGTCATTGGCGTTCGCATAGGCCCAGGCGGCAAGATAGTTCCAGCGCGCGCCGCCGGAGGTCTTGGGGTTCGGCGTGATCACCTGGACGCCGTCCTTGACCAGGTCGTTCCAGTCGTGGATGCCCTTGGGATTGCCCTTGCGCACCAGGAAGATGATGGTGGAGGTGTAGGGTGCCGAGTTGTTCTCGAACTTCGTGCGCCAGTCCGGATTGATCTTCTTCGTCTTCGAGACGATGGCGTTGATGTCGCCTTCGAGCGCCAGCGTCACCACGTCGGCGTCGAGGCCGTCGATCACTGCCCTGGCTTGGGCGCCCGATCCACCGTGCGACTGCTGGATGGTGACGGTTTCGCCGGTCTCCGCCTTCCAGTGCGCGGCAAACGCCTCGTCATAGGCTTTGTAAAGTTCACGCGTCGGGTCGTAGGACACATTCAGAATGGTCGTATCCGCAAACGCGAAACCGAGCGTGCCGAACTGGGCAGATGTGGCGACCAGCGCGCCGAGCAGTTTCCTGAAATGAGGTTTGGTCATTCCCGCCTCCGTTGAACTGCACAAACTCTACCGAGTTTATAGAATTTAGATGCATTGAATGTTGCCTTTTTCGCCTCCTCGAAGCAATTTTTCGCCGAGCCGCCGGCAATCGGGAAAATATCTTCCTCAATTTCGGACAGCGACCATTTCCTCGCCGATCGGGGCTAACCTAGGCGCAGCCGGCTGCCGGGCAAGGCCGGCGCTAGATCGTGATGGCGTTTCGTTGAATCGCCGTCACGATCTAACTCTTTGTTGGAGCATGATCTTTCTCCGAAAACCGGTTCCCACTTTTCGGGATCATGCTCTAGTTCGCGGTCACCGGAAAATCGAAACGCTGTTTTGGGAACGGCTCTTTGGCCAGCGTGAAGTGCCACCATTCGCGCGCATAGTTGCGAAAGCCGGCGGCGCGCATGGCGGTCAGCAGCGTTTTGCGGTTTGCGGTGGCTTCGGCGCCGATCAAGGCGCTGGCGGTCTCGCTCTTTGGGTCAAAGCAGTCGAAACCGGTGCCGAAATCGAGCGTGCCGCCGTCCGGCGCACCGCAGGCCGGATGAACTTCGCTTTTATTGACGGCCTCGGCGATAGCAAGGTCCACCGTCGAGCCTCGAGAATGGCTGGAGAATTCGCCGATATAGCCTTTGGCGATGAGATCGCCGCGCTCGACTGTCGGATACCATTGCGGATCGGGCTGGCCACCCTCTCTTGTCCATCTGCCCATGTCGGCGACGGCGCGCGCGGGGCGGTAGCAGTCGAAGACGACCAGCGTCAGGCCTTTGGCGGCTATTGCTTTCTGGACGGTCGACAACGCCTTGGCCGCTTGTGCGGTCAGGACGCAGACCGGCGCGTCATAGCCGTCGGCCTTGCGGTGCAGGAAGTTTTCAAGGCCGGCGTAGCGGACATCCTGGCGGATGGTCGGGTCGATATCGGCGAGCCTGACGAAGCCGGCGGGCAGGGGGTCGGCGTAAGCCGAGGGAGGGCTCGCGATCGCCAGCGCAAGCGCTGCGAAGAATGCTCCCGACAAAGGTCGGCGCGAGGCCCCCCTCTCTGCCCTGCCGGGCATCTCCCCCGCGAGGGGGGAGATTGGCAGTTTCGGCGCCGCGCCTCTCCTGCCATCGTCAAAGATTGGCGAAGGCCGCGAAGCGAATAATCTCCCCCCTTGCGGGGGAGATGGCCGGCAGGCCAGAGGGGGGTGCCTCGCGCCGAATATCAGGCGGAGAAACTCAATCCCCTGAATCGCTTGCCGCATCTTATTCGACGAACACCTTCACGCTCGCCGCGCGTCCGGCCGCGTCGATCACGGTCAGCGTCGAATAGCCGGTGCCGTCCGGTAGCCAGGTCGCGGTGCGGCGGCGGTCGATGCCGGCGAGCGGCTTGCCGTTGGCGAGCCAGCGGAACGGCGCGCGGCCGCCTTGCAGTTTCAGCACCAGCGGCGTGGCATCAGCGGAATTCGTGCCGAGGTCGACGCGCGCGCCATTGGGCGGGAAGATGATGGTCGGTGCCGGTTCCGTGGCGTTGGCCTGCACCAGCCCATCCGATCCGGCGCCGAAACGGGCGAGCGTCACCGGCAGTTCCTCGCGCTTGGGGTTGAAGACGCCCGGCGGCCGGCTTGGCAGCGGCACGCTGGCAAGGCCGGAACGGACGAAGCCTTCGAACAGGATCGGAGCTGCCGAGACATAGCCCGACAGGCCGGGGATGGGGCTGGCATCGGCGCGGCCAACCCACACACCCAGCACGTAGCGGCCGTCGAAGCCGACGGACCAGGCGTCGCGATAGCCGTAGGAGGTGCCGGTCTTGTAGGCGATGCCGCGCTGCATTGCGCCTTCCGGCGGCTTCACGCCGGACAGGATGTCGTTGATCTGCCAGGCGGCCTGGTCGTCGAGGATGGTGGCGGTGGTGCGCTCGGCATCGGCCGGCTCGGTGCCGTCATGCAGCGTATGCATCTTGCCGCCATTGGCGAGGCCGGTATAGAGCTGCACCAGGTCGCGCAAGGTCACGCCGACGCCGCCAAGCCCGATCGCCAGGCCCGGCGCCTCGTTGACCGGCAGGATCGGGTTGACGCCGGCCTGGCGGAACCGTGCCGTCAGCCGTGCCGGACCGACGGCGTCGAGCACGCGGATCGCCGGCACGTTGAGCGACAATTGCAGCGCCTGGCGGATCGAGACATCGCCCTGGTAGCCCATGTCGAAATTCTTCGGACGGTATCCACTGAAATCGGCCGGGCTGTCCTCGATGATGGTTTCCTGCGCCACCAGCCCCTGCTCGAAGGCCAGCCCGTAGATGAAGGGCTTCAGCGTCGAACCAGGGGAGCGCACCACCTTGGTCATGTCGATCCAGCCGGAACGGCTGGCATCGAAGAAATTCGCGGAGCCGACCTCGCCGAGAATGTCGCCAGTGCGCGCATCGGCCATGACCATGGCGACGGAAAGTTTCGGGCCGAGCTTCCTGGCGGCATCTCTTGCCACCTGTTCCAGCCCTTGCTGCACGCTTTTGCGGATGGTGAGCTGCAGCGGCTTGCCGGGCACGGCCTTCGGCAGCATGGCATAGGAGGCATGCGCGGCCAGCGCCGGCAGTTTTCTGCGCAGGCCGGAGACGTCGTCGAGGGTGGCTCGCTGCGCTTCGCGCTCGCCGAGCAGGCCGGCCGAGACCATGCGGGTGAGCACGCGGTCGCGCGCGGCGTGTGAAATGTCGAGGTTGCGGTCGGGCCGGCGCCTTTCCGGCAATTGCGGCAGCGCCACGAGAAGGGCAGCCTCCGACACGGTGAGCCGCTTCGGCTCCTTGCCGAAATAGGCGAGCGAAGCGGCGCGCACGCCCTCGAGGTTGCCGCCATAGGGCGCCAGCGTCAGGTAGCGTTCGAGGATTTCCTGCTTGGACAGCCGCCGCTCGATCTGGATGGCGCGCAGCATCTGCTTGAGCTTGGAACCGAGGCTGCGGCTGTCGCGCGGCTCGATCAGCCGGGCAAGCTGCATCGACAAGGTCGAGCCGCCGGAGACGATGTGGCCGCTGGTGACGAGCTGGCCGGCTGCGCGGCAGAGCGCCAGCAGATCGACGCCGCGATGATCCCAGAAGCGCTTGTCTTCGTAGGTAACCAGCATGTCGACGAACTGCCGGTCGACCTGGTCGAGGCGGGTTTCGAGCCGCCAGTAGCCGTCCGGCGTGGCGAAGGCGCGCAACAACTGGCCGTCGCGATCCTGGACCTCCGTCGAGACCGTCAGCTTCGCCGGCAGTGGCGGCGGGAAGGCGCGGTCGAGTTCCCAGAGCGCAGCGATCGAAAGCGCGGCGAAGATGGCGAGGCAAAGGCCTGCGATCGCGGTTCGTTTGAGGATTTTTCTGGAGAGCACGGTGCTGCCCCTCATCCGCCTGCCCGTCCTTCGCAGCAGCGACGCTGCAGCTTCGGAGGGTGAACCGGCACCTTCACCCCGCCCAGAGACGGGGTGAAGGGAGATATCGGTGACCTTTTCATCGCTATTCCGCCTTGACCTCCATCACCCCGGTGGCGGTGCGGGCCGAGTATTGCGGCCGGTACATGTCCTCCACCGTCGCCGCCGGATGGGCGTAGGTGCCCGGCGTCACGGCGCGCACGATATAGGCCAGCGTGATGTTGCGGTCGCCGTCGCCTTCGTTGGGGTTGAAGGCGGCGACGAAACGGTCGTCGCGGAACTCCAGATGCGCGGCGTCGGTCTGCGCCAGCCAGGAGAAGTTCGACAATTGCGCGCTGGAAACCAGGCTCGGATTGTCGATCTCGAAGCCGGCCGGCAACAGGTCTGTGATCAAGAGCCGCGACGGCCACTTGTTCTGCTCGTAGACCTTGAGCACGACCACATAGCGCTCGTTCTGCCTGGCCTCGGTGACATTGGCCTCGGTGCCGTCGAGCCTGTAGTAGGTGCGATCGATGGTGAAGCCGTCGCCGCCGGCCGGCAGCGGCTCGACCGGCGCGGCGACCGCGGTGACCACCGCCTGCAGCGGCGTCGCGCCGGTGTTGGCGATGGTGAGGGGGCTGTCGACGAGGTCGCTGCCAGCGACCTGGTCTGAATAACCGCCCGAATGCGGCGCGCCATTCACGGAAAGCATGATGGAATCATTGCCTTCCTTCAGCGCCCGCGCGGCGAGCAGCATCCAGGATTCGTCCTGCGTGCTCGTCCAGCGGGCATCGGCGCGCGCCACGCCCACCAGCTTGATCAGCTGCGGCATGATGCTCGGCACCGGCTTCGATTCCGCCGCCAGCGCCAGCATTGCAGCACCATCGCGCAACCGCGAGCCGTAGTCCGAGCGATAGTAGTCGTAGTCGGTTTCCGATTGCGCCAGCCGCAGCGCCGTCTGAAAGGTGGCTTCCGAACGCTGCGTGTCGCCGTAGAGCGCCAGGCTCGCCGCCAACTGGGCAACCGCCATCGGGCTGGAAAAGGCTTCGAGCTGCGTGTCCGCGTAGTAACGCAGGTCGCCGATCGAGGCCTTCTTGTTGCGGGCCAGCACATAGAGCGCATAGGCGATCTCGCTGCCCTTGTCCTGGACGTCCTGGTCGTAGCCCAGCGAGTTCTGCAGGTTGTTCAGCGCCTGGTTCATGGCAAGCGCCGGAACGTCATACTTCTCCTCGCGCGCCCGGGTCAGGAACTCGGTGACATAGGCGTCGAGCCACAGGTCGCCGGAGCCCGGTCCCCAGAGGCCGAAGCTGCCGCTTGACGACTGATAGGACAGCACCTTGTAGATCGCGTCCTGGATGCGGCCGTGCAGGTCCGGATCGCTCTCCATGCCGATGCTCTTGGCCATGTCGTTGACATAGAGCAGCGGCATCGCGCGGCTGGTGGTCTGCTCGGCGCAGCCATAGGGGTAGCGGTCGAGGCTCATCAGAAGCGACGGCGCGTCGAGCGCGGACGACTGCGAAACGCCGACGCTGACCGAAGCGCCGTCGAGCACGCTTGCGGCAAGCAGTTCCTTGTCGACCCGCAGCGAGCCGCCATGCGGCTTCAGGTCGACAACCATGCGGTTGGTGACCGGAAGCTGCGCCGGCCGCACCGGCAGATAGAGCGTCTGCTCGACCTGAGTGCCGTCGGCATGCGCGAGCTTGACGGTGACCGAGGCGTCGCCCGCGGTCTTGGCGACCAGCGGGAAGGTGAGCGATTGCCGCTTGCCCTGGGCGAGCGTCAGCTTCTCGGGCAGCGGCTTGTCGCCGGTCGAAAGGTCGCCGGTCGTGGTGACCGACAGCGCATAGTCGCCGGCTGGCCCATCGGTGTCGGCGATGTCGAGGCGCATGGTCGCCGCATCGCCTGGCGCCAGGAAGCGCGGCAGACCGGCGGTGATCACCACCGGATCACGCACGATGACGTCGGTCTGGGCATGGCCGACCGCATCCTTGGTCCAGGCGACGGCCATGACGCGCACGGTGCCGTTGAACTGCGGGATGTCGAAATCGACGCGCGCCTTGCCGTCGGCATCGAGCTCGACCGGGCCGGAGAAGAAGGCGACCAGCTTTTCGGTCGGCGGGCTGCCTTGCGCCTGCATGTTCGCTCCGTCGCCGCCGGTGCGTATCTTGCCCATGGTGCCGAGCGAGCCATCGATCAGGCGTCCGTAGAGGTCGCGGATCTCCAGCCCCAGCATGCGCTGGCCGAAGAACCAGTCCTCAGGGTCGGGCGCCTTGTAATTGGTGAGGTTGAGGATGCCGACATCGACGGCCGCCACCATCACATAGGCGTTTGTGCCGGCCTGGGCGCCGTTGACGGTGACCGGGATCGACAGCTGCTGGCGCGGCAAGGTCTTTTCCGGCGGCGTCAAGCTGACCGCCAGCTTCTTCGAGCCCGGATCGACCGACAGCCATTGGATGCCGATGGCGCGGGCCGGCATGCGCGATTCCTGCGCGTCGCCGGGCCGGAACAAGGTCGCCGTGACATAGGCGCCGGCGCCCCAGTCGTCGCCGACCGGGATGTCGACGGTGCTGCCGCCGGCCGGCACCGAAGCCGTGACCGTCTTCAAAAGCTTCTCGGCGCCGATGGTGATCAGAAGTTCGCCGGCAAAATGCGGCGAGACCTTCAGCTTGGCGACTTCGCCGGCGGCGTAAGTATCCTTGTCGAGGGCGATCTCCAGGCCGTCGGGCGTCTCGGTGGTGGTCGAGGCGACGTACCAGCCGGCGTCGAACTCATAGCTGGTCGCCGGACCATCAGGATCGGCCGTCTCGACCTCGAGCCGGTAACGGCCCCAGTCGACGGGCAGCGATACCGTCGCCTCGCCATCGGCCTTCAGGTCGACCGCGCCGTTGGCTACGGCCTTGGTGAGGTTCACCGCCTCGTAGTTCCAGGAATTGTTGGAACGGTACCATTGATAGTTCCGCTCGACCTTGACGAGCGACCACTGCGCGCCCTTCAGGTCCTCGCGCTTGCCGTTCGGGTCGACGGCGATGATGCTGAACTTCGCCGTGCCGCCTTGCGGCACCTCATCATCCGCGAAATCGGGGCGAATGCCGATGACGTCGCGCTGCGGGCGAACGCCGATGTCGAGCGAGCGCTCGACGGCGCGACCGCCGGCCTCGCGCATGCGCACGGTGACCTTGGCGTTGACCAGCTTGGTGGTCGACGGCAACTGGTCGATGGTGACCGGGAAGGTCGCCTTGCCGTCGTCGCCGACCACGGGAAGATTGGCGAGAGGCGTCACGGTCGGCTCGCTCGACTGCTCGTCGGCCAGGCCGAAGGTGAAGTCCTTGAAGCTGTCCCAGCTGCTCGTGGTCGACAAAGTCAGCTCGCCTTCGAGCGCCAGGCCCGCGGCCGGCGCGCCGTAAAGGAAGCGGCCGTCGACGGTGGCGTTGGCGGTCTCGCCCTGGGCGATCTCCTTCTTGTCGGCGGTCAGGTCGAATTCGATGCGATCCGGCACGAAATCCTCGACCAGGAACATCTGGCTGGCGACCGGCGCCTGCTTGGGATCGGTGTAGATCGATACCGTCCAGGTGCCGCGCATGGCGTTGGCCTCGAGCGGCAGGTCGACGGCGTGGCCGCCGGCGGACTCGCCATTGCTGATGACGCGGCGGTTCTCGACGCCGTCGGGACGCGTGAAGATGAAGGTCAGCGGCAGGTTCTCGACCGCCTTGGCGGCGCCGTCGCGGGCAAGGGCGGCGACGTGAACGTCCTCGCCGGCGCGGTAGATGCCGCGCTCCGTCCAGGCATAGACGTCGAGCGCGCCTGGAGAGGCACGCCCCTCGACGCCGCGATCCGAAAGATCGAAGCCGGCCTTGCCCATGTCGAGGAAGACGAAGTCGTTGTCGCCCTGCTTGGCCATCAGCACGGCCGGCACCATGCCGTTTTCGCCGCGGGTGAGGCCAGGATTGAAGACGACGTGGCCCTCGGCATCAGTGGTCGCCGTGCCGAGTATCTCGTTGTTCTTCGCAAGCAACGTCAATTCGGCGCCGGAAATCGGCTTGGCCGAGCCCAGCGAACGGGCAAAGACGTTGAGGCCGTCCTGGCCGGTATAGGTGGAAAGGCCGATGTCGGAGACCACGAACCACTGCGTGGCGCGTGAACCGTAATCGTCGCTCTTGTCGTCGACCGGCTGCGCGGTCAGCACATAGACGCCGGGCTTGCGCTGCGGGATCGCCACATCCACCGGAAACGAAGTGGTAACCTCCTTGTTGAGATCATTGGCGATATCGAGCGTGCCTGACCAGACGGGCGCGCCCATCTGGTCGGAAATGGTGGAGATATCATAGCCGTCGAGCTGATGCAGGAACTGATAACCGGACAGAAGCTGCGCCAGCGAACGATCGCCGATGCGGTAGAGCGTCATCTTGGCGGCGTTCATGTTGACGGTGACGACCGGAATGCCGCGGCGCGCGCCGGCCGGCAGCACGAAGCTGTCGCCGGTGAAGCGGGCGGAGGGAGCGCGGTCCTGGACGTAGATCGACAGCACGACAGGCGCGGCGATCGTCTCGCCGATCGCGGCCGGCAGGCCGGCGCGGAAGGTTACGTCATAATGCTGGCCGTGCTCCAGGCCTTCGACGCAGATCTGCTTGTCCTTGGCCTCGACGGCCTTGGGCGCGGCGTTGTCGACGGTCACGAACTGCGCATAGTCGACGCCGGTCTTGACCAGTTCCTCGGAAAACTGGGCGCAGATGCGCGGCGAGGAGGAATCGGCATCGACGGTGTGCTCGATGACGCGGAAACCCTTGCGCGCCTTGAGGTCGGCATAGTCGGCCTGGACGGCGGGCGAACTCATCAGCGCAAGGCTCGCCTCATAGGCCTGCAGCGACGGCCGGTACAGATCGCGCTTGTCGAGGCCGGCGCCGAGCAGGGCCAGCGCCTCGGCGCGGGTCTTTGCGGTGCGCACCAGCTTGTAGGCGTTGAAGGCCGCCGAGGTGGCGTTCATCGGGAACGTCGAGGGTTCGGTGGTGTTCGAGGCCGGCTCCACGGCGAGTATCTCGCGCGCCAGCGCCAGCCACAGCGCGCCGTCATCGGGCAGGACGGAGACCGCCGCCTGGTATTTCTGCATGGCAAGGCGATGGTCGCCGGTAAGTGCTGCCTGCTCGGCGGCCGCCTGCAGGGCAGCAAGCCCTTCGGTCGGCTTGTCATAGGCCGGATCGGTCAGGTGGTTGCGGAACTGCTGGGCCTGGTCGGCCATCCAGTTCGGGAAGAAGGCCAAGGCCGGCGGGGCGCCGATATCCGGGTCGCCATCGACATTCGCGACCTTGCCGGCGACGGCGCCGGTGAAGGATTTCAACTGGTTATAGTCGGATTTGAGAAAACACCATTTGGCCTTGGTGTTGTAAGTGAAGGCTCGGCAGGCCGGGTCGCCGAGGCACGTGGTCTTGCACTGGTCGAGGCTGACATTCTGCTCCGACCTCAGGTCGAAGCCAAAATAGTCGGAATTGTCGGTCATCACGATTCGCCGGGCTTCGGCCGCAAGTGCCGTGCCGCTGAAGGCGAAAAAGACAAGGAGAAGGAAAGAGAGACCACGAGCCGCGCGCATTGCCATACCACCCTCCAGACATCGCCAGCGTCCGGGCATGATCAAGCTTCGTGCAGGCTTGTCAACGCCGGAGCGCCGCAGGTTTATCACCCGCGAACGGTTTCCATGCCGGCCAAAGGCCGGTATTTCGACAGAACCTCTGTGAGACGGATCACACTTTCTTGCGGAATCGCAAAAGGTGTGAATTCCAAGCCCAGTCTATTTCAGACAATTGGATTGTGGCCCCTTTACGAACGTTGCGGAACTTCATTCCAATTTTAGTTTTGTCGACTAGGTTGTCTTAATGCCGGCGCATGAAACGCAGATGTCAGGAGGGTACGCGCCAGGGCGCGGGCTTCCGCGCGCCCTGCTTTTCGCGCTCATCTGCTCGACCATGCTGGCCGCGGAGGTACGGCAGGCGGCGGCTTTCGAGATTTTCGGCATCAAGCTTTGGGGTTCGTCCAAGGACGAGGATGCCGATGTCGTCGATCCGCTGCGCTACTCGGTGACGATCAATGCGCCTGACGCCGACAAGGATCTGGTCAAGAAGCTCGAAAATGCCTCGGCGCTGAAAAACGACGAGGACCATCCGGTGTCGGGATCGCTCGGCCTGATGGCCAAGGCGCGCGGCGACCGCGAACAACTGGTCGCCGCCCTATACGCCGATGCCCGCTACGAGGGCGTGGTCACCATCACGATCGACGGCAAGTCGATCGACGAGTTGCCGCCGGATGCGGAGTTCAAGGGGCCGCAGCCCATTCCGGTGGTCGTCACGGTTTCCCCTGGAGCGAAATTCACGTTGGGCAACATCCGGCTGAAGGGTGATGCGGCGGGATTGGCGGCAGCCGATTTCGGCCTGATTGCCGGCGGCGATGCCGGCTCCGGCGCGGTGCTCAAGGCCGAAGCGCTGATCGTGCGGGCGCTGAAGGAAGAAGGCAGGCCGCTTGCCAAGGTGACGGACCGCGAGATCGTCGCCGAGCACGCCACCTCGACGCTGGACGTGACGCTGACGGTGGCGGCCGGTCCGGTCGCCGGCTATGGCGACACGACGGTCGAGGGCACGGAAAAGGTCGATCGCGACTTCACCGAATACATGACCGGGTTGAAGCGAGGCCAGCAATATTCGCCGCAGGAGATCGACGATGCCCGCGACCGGCTGCTCGGGCTCGAAGTCTTCAACAGCGTGACCATCAAGGAAGGCGACAACCTCGACGCCAACGGCAACATCCCGATCGATGTCCAGGTGAGCGAGCGCAAGCCACGCTATTTCGGCATCGGCGGCACGTTCTCGAATACGGAAGGCCTCGGGCTCGAAGGCTATTGGGGACACCGCAACCTGTTCGGACAGGCGGAGAAGCTGCGTATCGATGGCTCGATCAGCGGCATCGGCAGCAACAGCATTTCCGCGCTCAACTACAATGCCGGCGTCATGTTCGAGAAGCCCGGCGTGCTCGGGCCGACGTCGAAATTCTTCACCGGCATCAAGACGGTGTTCGAGCACCCCGATGCCTATGATCATTTCTCGGTCAAGGGCGACGTCGGCGTTTCCTACGACCTCGACAAGAAGCAGCGGGTCTCGGCCGAATTCGACCTCGATTATTCGAAGATCACCGACGCCTTCGGCAAGCATACCTATCTGATCGCCAGCGTGCCGCTGCAATATGTCTATGACAGCCGCGACAACAAGCTCAACCCGACCAGGGGGTTCCGCTTCCTCGCCTATGCCGAGCCGAGCCACGACATATTGAACGGCGCGACCTTCCTGAAGCTGAAGGGCGAGGGCTACACCTACCAGTCGCTCGACACGGCAAGCAGGTTCGTGCTCGCCGAACGCGCGACGCTCGGCTCGATCGTCGGCACCGGGCTGCAGAACGTGCCCGCCGACCGGCGCTTCTATTCCGGCGGCGGCGGCTCGGTGCGCGGCTATTCCTACCAGGGCATCGGCCCGAAGGATATCGACGGCCAGCCGATCGGCGGTCTCTCCTTCTTCGAGACCTCGGTCGAGATGCGCATCGGCGTCACCGACACGATCGGCATCGTACCCTTCGTCGATGCCGGCACGGTCTCGACCAAATCCTTCCCCGATTTCTCGAATGTGAAGGTCGGCGCCGGCGTCGGCCTGCGCTATATTACTCCCTTCGGGCCGTTGCGCATCGACGCTGCCGTGCCGCTCAACCGCGATCCGGGCGATCCGCATTTCGGCATCTATGCCGGCATCGGCCAGGCGTTCTGACGATGAAGATGGTCTGGCGCATCCTCCGCATCTGCCTCTACGCGCTGCTTGTGCTGCTCGTGGTGGCGATCGGCGCGCTTGTCGTTCTGACCGGCACCGAAGGAGGCCGGCAGAATCTCGCCAGCTTGGTATCGAAGATGGCTTCGAATGAGGACCGCAAGGTGACGGTCAGCGGCATCGAAGGCATCTGGTCGGGCGCGCTCAGGGTCGACCACATCGTGCTGGAAGACCGCGCCGGCCCCTGGATGGTGGCGCGCAAGGTAGCGCTTGACTGGTCGCCGGCGGCGCTGCTGTCCTGGAATTTCAATGCCGACCACTTCGCCGCCGAGCGCATCGAGCTGGCGCGGCTGCCGCAGCCGAGCCAGCAGCCGTCGCAAGGCGGCTCGTCCAGCCTGCCGGTGTCGATCGATGTGAAGCAGATCGACCTGCCGGAGATCGCGCTTGGCCAGGAGCTTGCCGGCAGCGGCATCGCCGAGCTGGCCGCCAAGGGCTCGCTCAAGGCGGATCCATCGCCACTGGCGATCAAGAGCGTGCTGAACGTGAGCCGTCACGACGGCAGAGAGGGCAATGTCGACGCCAAGATCCATTTTGCGCCGGCCGACAACAAGCTCGACCTCGATCTCAAGGCTTCGGAGCCGGCGGGCGGCATCATCGCCAATTTGCTCAAGCTGCCGGATGCGCCGCCCATCAACATCGTGGTTTCCGGCAGCGGACCTTTAGCCAACTGGAGCGGCGTCGGCACCTTCATGGTCGACGGACGGATCGTCAGCCAGTTGACCGGCCGGCACCAACTCACCGACAAGGGCCACCGCATCGAGGCCAAGGGCGACGGCCAGTTCGAAGGGTTCCTGCCGGAGAAGATAAAGGCGCTTTTTGCCGGCAAGACGAGCTTCGACCTCGCCGGAACAGCGACCACGTCGGGCGGGGTCGATATCGAGCGCGCGACCATAGAGAGCGATGCGGTGCACGGCGCCGCGACCGGCAATGTCGATCCGAGGGGCGCCAGCGACCTCGCCGTCGAGCTCTCCGCCAAGGACAAGCCGGTCACTGTCGATGTCGGCAACAGCGCTGCACCGATCCTGGTCGCGGTCGAAAAGGCAACGGTGCGCGCCTTTGGCGACGGCAAGGCGCCGATGGTCGATATCGGCACGTCGCTTACCTCGGTGGCCGTCGGCGGGACCCAGCTCAACAATATTACGGGCGAGATCCATTCCGACGGCTTCGATATCGGGAACCGCAGCGGCCCGGTCAGCATCAAGCTCGCGGCTGCCGGCCTGAAGACGGATGTGGCGACGCTGGCGCCGCTGGTGACCGGCAAGCTCGCCGCGGATCTTTCCGGCACGATCAGCCGCGAGACCGTGACCATCGAGAAAGGCACCTTGCGCAGCGATGCGCTCAATGCGGGGCTGACGGCAAATGTGGCGCTGGCCGATCTGTCGATGACGCTGAAGATGAATGCCGACGCCGTCTCGAAGGCATTGCCGCCGCAGATCAGCTCGCTGCTTGGCGAGCGGGTGAAATTCTCGGCCACCGCCACGCGCGATCCGCAAGGCGCGTTCGCCGCCAACTCGCTGGAGATCAGCTCCGGCTCGCTCAGCGCCAGCGGCACCGGCAGCATGCAAGGAACGGACATCCAGGCCAGCGTCAAGGGCACGTTGGGCGACGTCTCGCCGCTGTCGACGCTCGCCGGCACGCCGCTTGCCGGCGGGGTCAATTTCGCGCTGAGCACGAGCGGTCCGCGTTGGGCGCCGGATTTCACGGTGTCAGCCGACAGCGCCAGCCTGACGGCCGCCGGCCGGACGGTGAAGGACATCAAGCTCTCGGCCAAAGGCAAGGCCGACATCGCCAATCCGTCGGCAGACATCTCGCTGACCGGCAACGCCGAGGGGCAGGCGCTCGATATCGAGGCCTCGCTGGTGACCGCCGACGGCAAGCGCTCGATCAAGGGGCTGAGCCTGGCGCTCGGCGACAACAAGGTTTCGGGCGATCTCGCGCTCGACGACAAGTTCCTGCCGCTCGGCACATTGACGCTTGCCGTGCCCGACATCGGGCCGCTTGCCGCCCTGGCAAATCAGACCGCGACCGGCGACATCAACGGCACGATCGCCTTTGCCAAGGAGGGCGAGGCCCCAACCGTCACCATCAATGCGGCCAGCACGTCGATCGCGCGCGGCGAGCTGGCGGCAAAGACGATCACCGTCAACGCGCTGATCGCCAACTACCTCAAGGGGCCGGCGATCTCGGGCACCATCAAGGCCGACAGCGTCAGTTCCGGCAGCACGGTCATCAGCGGCATCGGCATCGATCTGAAGCGCGACGGCGACTGGACGAACTTTACCGGAGGCGCGACGGCGTCCGGCATTCCGGCCACCGCC
Source organism: Mesorhizobium sp. B2-8-3 (assembly GCF_006440815.1). Lineage (NCBI taxonomy): Bacteria > Pseudomonadati > Pseudomonadota > Alphaproteobacteria > Hyphomicrobiales > Phyllobacteriaceae > Mesorhizobium > Mesorhizobium sp. B2-8-3. The sequence goes on along the minus strand of NZ_VFTW01000009.1, from coordinate 21,326 downwards.
ACCGGGCGTGTGAAGATCGCCAACGGCACGACAAGCGTGGAAATCGCCTCCGGCGAGGCGACCGTGCGCGGCATCAAGGCGGCCATCGCCGAGCCGTCCAGCCTCTCCATCGCCAATGGCGTGACTTCCATCGAGAAGCTCGCGCTCAATCTCGGCGGCGGTTCGGCGACCGTTTCCGGCAGCGCCGGTCAGACCCTCGACCTGACGGCAAGCCTCGCCGACCTGCCGGTGGCGCTCGCCAATGATTTCGTGCCCGGCCTCGACGGGACGGGAACGGTGGAGGGCACGGCGCACGTCACGGGTCCGTCGTCCAGCCCCGACGTTCAGTTCAACGCCAAGGTGGCGGGCGCCGAAACCAGCCAGACCCGACAGGCGGGGCTCGGGCCGTTGGATCTGGATGCCGCCGGCAGCTATACGCTGGCGGGCGGCGTGGCCCTGGACCACGCCACGCTTTCGGGCCAAGGGATTTCGGGCAAGGCCGCCGGCACCCTCAACCCCAACGGCGCCAGCGATTTCTCCCTCGACCTTACCTCATCCGGACCCAGCCTGCCGTTGACGGTCGGCAGCGCCCAAAGCCCGGTCAAGATCGCGGTCCAGTCCTTGTCGGCGAGGATGGCGGGGGAGAGCACGCAAGCGCGGCTCGATGTCTCCGCGATCCTGCCTTCCATTGCCGCCAGCCAGGCGAAGGTGGACGGTCTCACCCTGGCGCTGCATTCGGATGCCTTCGACCTCAAGGGGCGGGCAGGTCTGGTCTCCGGCACGGTATCGGTGGACAGGATCGGCCTCGACAATCAGTTGATCGCGCCGCTGATCGCCGGCAAGGTCACGGCCAAGGTCAATGGCCGCTTGACGACCGATGCCGTCGCCGTCAACAGCGGCTCCTTGAAAAGTGACGCGCTCAACAGCCAGGTCGCGGGCCGGATATCGCTGGGCGACGGCGCGGTCGACCTCAATATGAAGGCTGACGTCGCCTCTTCAGCTTTGCCGGCCGCGGTGCGCGGCATGCTTGGCGAGAGCGCTGCGTTGAGCGCCTCGCTGAAGCGCGATGCCAATGGCAATGTCAATGTCGACGGGCTGAAGCTGAATTCGGGCGCGCTCAGCGCCGATGGGCAGGCGAGCCTTGCCGACGGCAAGCTGGCCGCCGGGATCAGAGGCGCGTTGAATGACGTTTCAGGGCTCTCGAAAGACGCCAAGGGCGCCATTGCCTTTGCGCTCAATGCGCAAGGCCCGGTCACCGCGCCCGACCTGTCGATGACGGTAACCAGCGACCGGCTTTCGGTGGCGGCGCGCGAGATCACCGGATTGAAGCTGACGGCCACCGGCAAGGCCGATGCCGCCAATCCGGCGGCCAATGTACAGCTCACCGGCAACGTCGCCGGACAAAACCTCGAGGGCAGCGCGGTGCTCGCCACGACCAATGGCAGCCGCGCGATCAACGGGCTTCTGCTGTCGCTCGGTCCGAACAAGATCTCCGGCGACCTCATCCTCGACAATGCCTTCGTGCCGGCCGGCACCGTTTCGCTCGACCTGCCCGATATCGGGCCGCTCGCCGCGCTGGCCCTGGAAAAGGCCGAGGGCAATGTGCGCGGCACGATCGCTTTCACCAAGGCGGCCAACGGACCCAACGTCGCGGTCAAGGCGAACACCTCGGAGATCAAGCGGGGCGATCTCTCGGCCAGGAATGTCGCCATCGACGCGCAGATCGCGAACTATATGGCAGCACCCGTCATTGCCGGCACGGTGCGCGCCGAGAGCGTGACGTCCGGCGGCACCGCCATCACCGGCATCGATGTCGATCTCAAGCGCGACGGCGACTGGACCGGCTTCTCGGGTGGCGCCACCGTCAAGAACATCCCGGCGAAGGCGGCCGGCCGCGTGAAGGTCGCCAACGGCACGACGACCATCGAGCTCGCGTCCGGCCTGGCGACGGTGCAGGGCATCAAGGCCGCGATCGCGCAGGCCTCGACGATCACCGTCGCCAACGGGGTGACGACGCTCGACCGGCTGGTGCTCAACCTCGGCGGCGGCACGGCGACGGTGACGGGCAAGGTCGCGCAGGCGCTCGACATCAATGCCAACCTGGCAAGGGTGCCGATCTCGCTCGCCAACAGCTTTTCGCCGGGTCTCGACGCGGCCGGCTCGATCTCGGGCACGGTCAAGGTCACCGGCCAGCCTTCGACCCCCTCGGTCGCCTTCAAGATCGATGCCGCCGGCGTGCAGACCTCGCAGACACGCAGCGCAGGCCTCGGCGGCATGAATGTGTCGTCGTCGGGAACTTTCGCCGGCAACAAGCTCGCCTTCGACACCAACATCAGCGACGGCGCCGGCCTCGGCCTCAAGGGTGGCGGCACGGTTGCGACGGCAGGCACGCCCACCTTGGCGCTCGACTTCAACGGCAAGGTGCCTTTTTCCTTCCTTGCCGCCAAGCTCGCCGCTCAAGGTCTGGCGCTCAACGGCACCGCCAATGTCGATGTGCAGGTGCGTGGCCCTGCATCCGCGCCGGTGATCAGCGGCAAAGTCACAACATCCGGCTCGCGCCTTATCGATGCCCGCTCCGGCCTTGCGGTCAACGATATCGCCGCCGACGTCGCGATTGGCGGCGGCGTCGCCAGGATCAACCGCTTGACCGGAAAGCTGTCGACGCGCGGCAACCTGTCGGCGAGCGGTACCGTCGGCATCACGCCGGCGCAAGGCTTCCCGGCTGACCTGTCGGTCAAGCTCACCGATGGCCGCTACACAGACGGCCGGGTGGTAACCGCCAATCTCGGCGGCGACCTGACGATCAAGGGGCCGCTCGTCTCGGCGCCGGTGATCGCCGGCACGATCAACCTGGCAAGGACGGTCATCACTGTCCCGGAAAAGCTGCCGGGCTCGCTTTCGGCGCTGGATGTCAAGCACAAGAACGCGCCGGCTTCGGTGCGGGCACAGGACAAGGCGCTGCGTCCGGCGACGTCCAGCGGCAGCAGCAACGGCGGCAGCGGCCTGACGCTCGACGTGACGGTCAACGCGCCGAACCAGATCTTCATCCAGGGCAGGGGCGTCGATGCCGAACTCGGCGGCTCGCTGAAGTTGACGGGCCCTGCCTCGGCGCCGCAGGCGGTCGGCACTTTCACCTTGCAGCGCGGACGGCTGATCATCCTCTCCAAGCGGCTGACCTTTACCGAGGGCACGATCGGGTTCCAGGGTTCGCTGGTGCCCTATCTCAACATGACGGCGACCACGACGACGAGCAGCGCCACGGTCACGATCCTCGTGTCGGGCGAGGCGACCAATCCGAAGTTCACCTTCTCCTCCGTGCCGGCGCTGCCCCAGGACGAGGTGATGGCGCAGCTCATCTTTGGCCAATCCATGTCCAAACTGTCGCCGCTGCAGATCGCGCAGCTTGCGAGCGCCGCCGCGCAGCTGGCTGGCGTCGGCGGCTCGACCTCGCTGCTCGAGAACCTGCAGAGCGCCATCGGCGTCGACGATCTCGACGTGACGACGGACGAGAAGGGCGGCACCGCGGTTTCGGCCGGCAAGTACCTCAACGACCGCACCTATGTGACCATACAGAAGGGCGACAAGCCGGGCTCCGGCAAGGCCACGATCGACCTCAATGTCGGCCGCGGCGTGAAGCTGCGCGGCGAGGCCAATGACGCCGGCGAAGCAAAGGGCGGCGTCTTCTACGAACGCGAATATTGAGGCTGCGCGGCCCTTCCAAGGCCAGTCGAAGCGGCCGCTCGCCACGGCCACAGAGGCCCTAATCCTCATAAAATGTATTGATTTAATCGCCCGCGGCGAATTTTGGGAAAATCCGCCTCACGCTAACAAATTTGCGTCAAGACTGTCGCTATCGCGCGAACCGTATTGCAACCAAAGATGCACATTCCCTAACATGTTCCCACTTCACACCGTGTTTTGACATCACGGCTTGGATGCGGAATGTTACAAGGCGGAAAGCCAACAATGGGAGTAAGTCATGGCAATCTACAAGAGCAATGGTGACCGTGTTCCGGATCACATCCTGAAAATGGCCGAAGAAGCCAAATCGGGCGGCGTGGACCGCCGCGAGTTTCTGGCTTTGGCAAGCGTCTTCGGCGCATCGACGGCAATGGCCTATGGCATGCTCGGCCTCGCCGCGCCTACCCCGGCCCGGGCCGAGGACGTGCAGGGCAAGAAGGGCGGCGTGATCAAGGTCGCGATGTCGATCAAGGATCCGAAGGATCCGCGCACCGCCGACTGGTCCGAAATCTCCAATGCCGAGCGCCAGGCGCTCGAGCCGCTGGTGAAATATACCAAGGAATACACCTTCGCGCCGTACCTGCTGGCGAGCTGGGACATCAATGACGACGCCACGGAATATACGCTGCATGTGCGGCCGGGCGTCGAGTGGAACAATGGCGACAAGTTCACCGCCGACGACGTGATCTACAATTTCACCCGCTGGGCCGATAAGGGCGCGGAAGGCAATTCGATGCCTGGCCGCCTCGGCAGCCTCGTCGACGACACGACCAAGAAGCTGCGCGACGGCTCCGTCGTCAAGGTCGACGACATGACGGTCAAGCTCAAGCTGTCCAAGCCCGACATCGCCATCATCCCGAACCTGTGCGACTACCCGGCGCTGGTCGTGCACAAGACCTTCGACGAGAAGGGTGCCAACTTCAAGAACTGCCCGATCGGCACCGGTCCGTTCGAGCTGGTCTCCTACGACGTCGGCCAGAAGGTGGTCTACAAGCGTCGCGAGACCGGCAAGTGGTGGCAGGGCGAGGCCTTCCTCGACGGCGTCGAGTTCATCGATTACGGCACCGATCCGGCGGCGACCGTCTCGGCTTTCGAGTCGGGCGAAGTCCAGACCAACCACGAAACCACCGCCGACTACATCAAGATCATCGCGGATGTCGGCGCGCCGGTTTCGGAAGTCGTGACGGCAGCCACGGTTGTGTCTCGCTTCAACGTCACCAAGAAGCCCTATGACGACCAGAAGGTTCGTCAGGCGATGTTGCTTGCCGTCGACAATGCCACCGTGCTGCAGCTCGGCTATGGCAATGCCGGCACGCCGGCCGAAAACCACCATGTCGCGCCGATCCATCCGGAGTATGTCAAGCTGCCGGAGGTCAAGCGCGACATCGCCAAGGCCAAGCAGATGCTGACGGAAGCCGGCGCGATCGATTTCGAGCACGAGCTGATCAGCAACGACGAGGACTACCACAAGAACACCACGGACGCGATCGCGGCTCAGCTGCGCGAGGCCGGCATCAAGGTGAAGCGCACCGTGCTGCCGAGCTCGACCTTCTGGAACGACTGGACGAAGTATCCGTTCTCGGAAACCAACTGGAACATGCGTCCGCTGGGCATCCAGGTCATCGCCATCGCCTACCGCTCCGGCGAAGCCTGGAACGAGACCGCTTACGCCAACCCGGACTTCGACAAGAAGGTGAACGAGGCGCTCGGCATCGCCGATGCGGAGAAGCGCAAGGTTGTGATGAAGGACATCGAGCAGACGCTGCAGGATTCCGGCATCATCATCCAACCTTACTGGCGCAAGCTCTACATCAACATAAAGCCCGAGGTGAAGAACCACTCGATGCACCCCACCTACGAGCACGACTTCGGCAAGGTCTGGCTCGACCAGGCGTGATCCATGGCGTGATGAATACGAGGGGCCGCGGCCCCTCGTATCTCAAGCTTCGTCGCGGCTGCATATCCTGCGGCGGTGGCGGGGCCTCATCCGCTTTTCGAAACAGGGTTGAGCCTATCTGACCCCAACCCGGCCGGCAGGGGGCGCGCATGTTCTCATTCATCGCCAGACGCATCGGCACCATACTGCTCACGATGCTGTGCCTGACGCTGGTCGTGTTCTTTCTCGTCAATCTCGAGCCCAATCTCAAGAAACTGGCGATCAGCCAGACCGAGATGCACACGCCCGCCGACCAGCTTGAAAGCTGGCTGGTCAACCATGGCTACCGGCAGAATTTCTTCGTGCGCTACGGCCAGTGGCTGGGCGTCCTGCCGAAGCATCCGATCACCGATCCGGCGACCGGCAAGACGACCCAACGCTTCTCCTTCTGCAACGACCCGATCGAGCCGACATTCTCCGGCGTTCTGCAGGGCGATTTCGGTTGCTCGACCAAGTTCAAGACGACGGTCGGGGCCAAGCTTTTCCCGGCCCTCGGCGCCACCGGATTGCTGATGTTCTGGGTGCTGGCGGTGATGGTGCCGATCTCGCTGCTGATCGGCATTCTCGCCGGCATGCGCGAAGGCTCGCGCACCGACCGTGTGCTGTCCGTGGCCTCGATCGCCTCGACGGCGACGCCCGAATATGTGTCGGGCGTCATCTTCACCGTCATCTTCGCCTCCTGGCTCGGCTGGCTGAACGGCTCGGCTGCGTCCGCCAGCCAAGGCATCACCTTCTACAATTTCACGCTGCCGGTGATCACGCTGGCGATCTACGGCATCGGCTATATCGCGCGCATGACACGCGCCTCGATGGTCGAGGTGATGACGCAGCAATATATCCGCACCGCCCGGCTGAAGGGCCTGTCCTTCAGCAGCGTGGTCATCAAGCATGCGTTGCGCAACGCGTTGATCGCACCCTTCACCGTCATCATGCTGCAGTTCCCGTGGCTGCTCACCGGCGTCGTCATCGTCGAGGTGATGTTCCGCTACCAGGGCTTTGGCTACACGCTGGTCGAAGCCGCCGGCAACAACGACATCGATCTGCTGCTCGGCTGCTCGCTGGTCTCGGTGTTCATCGTGCTGATCACGCAGCTCATTTCCGATGTCGGCTACGCGTTTCTCAATCCGCGTATCAGGGTTCAGTAGGGGCAGGGCCGATGCAAACCGAATATATCAGCGCCTTCGACGTGGTTATCGGCGTGCTCTGGCGGTTCTGGCCGGTGTGGGTCGGGCTCATCCTGGTGATGGGCGCCAGCTTTACCTACAAGAAGCGACTCGGCCTCTACGGCCAGCTTTTCGACAGCGGCGTCGGCATCGCCGGCGTCTTCATCTGCCTGTTCTGGCTGTTCACGGCGATCTTCGCCTCGACCATCTCGCCCTTCGACCCGTTGGCGCAGATCTCGGTGATGAAGGACACGCTGCCCGGCGCGATCGAGCCGGCATCGAAGCTCGTCTATTATTTCGGTGGCGACAAGCTTGCCCGCGACGTGTTCTCGCGCATGGTCTATGGCAGCCAGATCGTGCTGATCATCGCGCCGGCCGCCACCGGCTTCGCGCTGATGGTCGGCATCACGCTCGGCCTGCCGGCCGGCTACTATGGCGGCAAGATCGACACGCTGCTGTCGTTCCTTGCCAATCTGGTGCTGGCCTTCCCGGTCATCCTTCTGTTCTACCTGCTGGTGACGCCGGGCATCATGGACACGCCGATCCCCTATGCGATGGCGGGATTGTTCTTCCTGTTCCCGATCATCTTCTTCAGCGTCCTGTTTTGGACGCGGTTCAAAAACCGGCCGGATCGGCTCTACATCCTGCTTGGCATCACGCTGGTGGTCGGCGGCTGGATCTATGCAGGCCTCGTCTTCGACAAGGATCCGTTCCACATCGTCCATATCGATCCGAACCAGCTCAACATCTTCGTGGCGGTGGTGTTCGCTTCCAGCCCCGGCGTGTTCCGCATCGTGCGCGGTCTGACCATGGACATCAAGACGCGCGACTATGTTGCGGCGGCGCAGACGCGCGGTGAATCGCCCTGGTACATCATGCTGTGGGAGATCCTGCCCAACGCGCGCGGTCCGCTGATCGTCGATGCCTGCCTGCGTATCGGCTACACGACGATCCTGCTCGGAACGCTCGGCTATTTCGGCCTGGGCCTGGCGCCGGAGAGCCCCGACTGGGGCACCGCGATCAAGGACGCCAGCCGCCTCTTGCGTTCCTTCATCCACCCGGCGCTGCCGCCGACAATCGCATTGATGTCGTTCGTGCTGGGGCTGAACCTGTTGGCGGATTCGCTGCGTGAACAGTCGATGAAGGATTGATGGCGGGGCTTTCGGCCCCATCTTCCAAGAACAAGGATTGGAGCGACCCATGAACGAGGCAGTTCGAGATCCAGCCAAGGCGACCGGTCAGCCGATCATCGAGATCGAGAACCTCTCGATCTCCTTCTTCACCCGCAAGGGCGAGATCCCGGCCGTGATGGATTTTTCCTGCACGGTGATGCCCGGCGAGGCGATGGGCATCGTCGGCGAATCCGGCTGCGGCAAGTCGACCGTGTCGCTCGGCATCATGCGCGACCTTTCCAACATCGGAAAGATCGTCGGCGGCAAGATCAAGTTCCAGGGCAAGGACATGGGCGAGCTCTCCGAGGAGGAGCTGCGCTCCATCCGCGGCAACAAGATCGCCATGATCTACCAGGAGCCGATGGCGAGCCTCAATCCGGCGATGAAAATCGGCCAGCAGCTGATGGAAGTGCCGCTGATCCACGACAAGGTGTCGAAGGAAGAGGCGCATAATCGCGCGCTGGAGATGGTGCGGGCGGTGAGGCTGCCCGATCCCGAGCGCATGATGCGCTCCTATCCGCACCAGCTGTCGGGCGGCCAGCAGCAGCGCATCGTCATCGCCATGGCGCTGCTGTCCAAGCCGGCGCTCTTGCTGCTCGACGAGCCGACGACGGCGCTCGACGTCACCGTCGAGGCCGGCATCGTCGAACTGGTCAAGGGGCTGGGCGAGAAGTTCGGCACCTCGATGATCTTCGTGTCGCACAATCTCGGTCTCATCCTCGAGACCTGCGACAAGATCACGGTGATGTATTCCGGCGAGGCGGTCGAGACCGGCAAGATCGAGGATGTGTTCGACCGGATGCGCCATCCCTATACGCAAGGGTTGTTCCGCTCGATCCCGCTGCCCGGCGCCGACAAGAACTCACGGCCGCTGATCTCCATTCCCGGCCAGTTGCCGCTGCCGCACGAGCGGCCGAAGGGCTGCAATTTCGGCCCGCGCTGCCACCATTTCGTCGAGGGCGTCTGCAACGCCGCGGAAATCCCGATGATCCCGGTCGACGGCCATGAGGGGCATTTCTCGCGCTGCGTGCGGTTCAACGAGATCGACTGGGAGGCGCTGCCGCCCGGCGCCAAGAAGGTCAATGAAAAGGTCGAGCCCGGCGCGCCGGTGCTCAAGATCGACGATCTCAAGAAATACTACAGGGTCGGCGGCAGCGAGGTGTTCGGCTCCAGCGAAGGCCGCGTCGTCAAGGCCAACGAGACAATCTCGTTCACCGCGCGCGAATCCGAGACGGTTGCGATCGTCGGCGAATCCGGCTGCGGCAAGTCGACACTCGCCAAGGTGCTTCTGGGACTGGAGACCGCCAGCTCCGGCACGGTGACGCTGGGCAACAAGGAGATCCAGTCGACCGGCATCGAGAGCCGCAATGTCGAGACCGTGTCTTCGATCCAGATGGTGTTCCAGAACCCGTTCGACACGCTGAACCCCAGCCACAGCGTCGGCTCGCAGATCATCCGCACGCTGGAGAAGTTCAAGGTCGGCAAGAATGTCGCCGAGCGGCGCCAGCGCATGCTGGAGCTGCTCGACCTGGTGAAGCTGCCGCGCGCCTTCGAGACCCGCAAGCCACGCCAGCTGTCGGGCGGCCAGAAGCAGCGCATCGGCGTCGCGCGCGCCTTTGCCGGCGACGCCAAGGTGGTGGTGGCCGACGAGCCGGTCTCGGCGCTCGATGTCTCGGTGCAGGCGGCGGTGACCGAACTGCTGATGGATATCCAGCGCAAGAACAAGACGACGATGCTGTTCATCAGCCACGATCTGTCGGTGGTGCGCTACATCGCCGACCGCGTCGTCGTCATGTATCTCGGCTATATCGTCGAGCAAGGCACGACCGACCAGATCTTCTCGCCGCCTTACCATCCCTATACCGAGGCGCTGCTCTCGGCGATCCCGATCGCCGACACGAGCGTGGTCAAGAAGCACATCGTGCTCGAAGGCGACATCCCGTCGGCGATGAACCCGCCGACCGGCTGCCCGTTCCAGACGCGCTGCGGCTACAAGAAGCTGGTGCCGGACAATCTGTGCGAGACCAAGGTGCCGCCGGTGAAGAATCTCGGCGACGGCCATATGAGCCTGTGCTGGCTTGCCGACGACGTGCTGGCGAAGATGGAGCCGGTCATCAAGTTCGACAAGGAGCATGCCGCGCATGAGGGCGTGCCCGAAGATGCGCCGCACGGCGAAGGCCCGGGATTTGCGGCTTCGCCGCCGAAGCGTCCACGGGGCAAGAAGGCCAGTGCCGAAGCCGATGCGACCGGAGAGGCCATCGAGGAGAATGACGCCGTCTTGCGAGCCCGTCGTCACGAAGTCCGCGACGAGACATCGGAAACCGGTGTTTCAAAGCCGAAGGACACGACAAGGCGTCACTAGTCTAATGCATGTCGCGCAAAAGTGTGCAGCGGTTTTGCGATAACGACATGCATGAAAACAAAGCGCTTAAAGCGCGTCGCCTGAATCCGCTTCAGCGCGACGCGCTTTAGGCCCAGACGAAGCCTTAATTGTCGCACTGCCGCATCTGCGCGGCGTAATCGCGGGCCATCTGGTCGGTGGCGCGCGCGTAGCCTTGAACGCCGGCGTCGCCGCGATTGCCGCGGCCATAGGCGGTCCAGCCGAGATAGTAGGCCAGATAGAGATTGTAGGTGTCGTTGCGGGCGACGCCGAAGGTGTCGGCGGTCTTGGAATGGTACCAGCCGACGAAGTCGATGGCGTCGGCAAAGCGCGTGCGGCGCGCCGCCCAGTTGCCGGTCTCGCTTTGATATTGCGACCAGGTGCCGTCGAGCGCCTGCGAGTAGCCGGTGGCGCTCGAGACATGGGTCCACGGGATGAAGCCGAGCAGCTTGGTGCGCGGCGGGCGGGCGTTGCTCTTGAAGCCGGATTCCTTGCGCACCGTCGCCATCAGCACGGGGACAGGGATGCCGTATTTCTGCTCGGTCCGCTCGGCGGCGGACTGCCAGTTGTCGAACCAGCCGTCATTCTGGTCGAAGACGGCACAGACATTGTTGATGTGGCTGGGCGCTGTCGCGCAGGCCGAAAGCGCCAGCAGCACGGAGACAGCGACAATTTTACTAAAACTCGACCTACGCATTGGAAGACGAATAGGCCGAAATCATAAAAGGAGTCTTGCGCGGTTCCTTAACGCGGATGCGGAGGCACGAAAAAGCCGAGTGTCGATATTACGACCATCACCGTCGCTATTCTCTTCATTGGCTTTGAAAAATGCCGCCTTGACTAAAATCACGCCGGCAAATGGCGAATTCCTGACAGCTCGCATCTGATGCCGGCGCTCTGATGCGCGCATGAGCGAACCAAGACGCAAGCGCGGCGCCGAGCGCACCAGCAACCGTGGGCCAGCGGCCATTCCACAACTGCCGCGGCGGCGAGTGGAGAATCCCTATCCGCCCATGGCGCTGCTGTCGGCCGACCAGATCGAGGCCATCCACCAGGCGTCGATGCATATACTGGAGAATTTCGGCATCGAGGTGATGAGCGCGCGGGCGCTGTCGCTGTTCGAGCGCGCCGGCGCCAAGGTCGATCACGGCTCGATGAATGTGCGCGTCGATCGCGGCATGGTCGAGGAGGCGCTGAAGTCGACGCGCCCGGCCTACACGCTGACGCCCCGCAATCCGGACCACGCCATCCATCTCGGCGGCAGCACGATCAACTTCACGCTGGTGGCGGGGCCGCCCAACGTGCATGACATGGAGCGCGGCCGCCGCGCCGGCAACTTTGCCGACTATTCGGACCTCGTGCGGCTGGCGCAGCATTTCAACTGCATCCACATGCTGGGCAATCAGGTCTGCGCGCCGATCGAGCTGCCGGCGAACACAAGGCATATGGACACCTATTTCGCCAACCTGACGCTGACCGACAAATCTTTCCACGTCTCGGCGATCGGCCGGGGCAGGGCGCTCGACGGCATCGAGATGATGGCGATCGCGCGCGGGCTGACACTTGATGAGATGCGCGACGATCCCGGCGTCAACACCATCATTTCGGTCAACTCGCCGCGCCGCTTCGACGAGATGATGGCGGAAGGGCTGATGACCATGGCCGAGTACGGCCAGTCGGTGGCGGTGACGCCGTTCACGTTGATGGGCGCGATGAGCCCGGTGACGCTGGCCGGCGCGCTGGCGCAGCAGAATGCCGAAGCGCTGTTCGGCATCGTGCTCACGCAGCTGGTGCGGCCCGGCGCGCCGGTGATGTATGGCGCCTTCACCTCCAATGTCGACATGAAGTCTGGCGCGCCCGCCTTCGGCACGCCGGAAAACACCAAGGCCAATATCGCTTCCGGGCAATTGGCGCGGCGCTATGGATTGCCCTATCGCACGACGCCGGGCTCAGCCTCGAACGCGGCGGACGCGCAGGGCGCTTATGAAACGCTGATGGCTTTGTGGGGCGCGGTGCTCGGCCACGGCAATCTCGTCTATCACGCCGCCGGTTGGCAGGAAGGCGGGCTGACGGCTTCGTTCGAGAAGCTGATCATCGATGTTGAGATGATGCAGCACATGATCGAGTTTTTGCGCCCGATCGTGGTCGACGAAGGCGAACTGGCCGTGGACGCGCTGGGCGCGGTGCCGACCGGCGGGCATTTCTTCGGCGAGCCGCACACGCTGGAGCGCTACGCCACCGCCTTCTACCAGCCGATGCTTTCCAACTGGCAGAATTACGAAGCCTGGCAGGAAGCCGGCGGGCTCGACACGACGGCACGCGCGACGCGGCTGTGGAAGAAGGCGCTGGAGGAATATGTCCAGCCGGCCATGGACCCCGCCGTGCGCGAGGCGCTCGAAGCCTATATGGCGCGCCGCAAGGAAGCGATCGGGCAGGGCGAACCGTGATGGAACAGCTTCCCATCCTGATTCATTTCAATCTCTCAACTCACTGAACCAACGAGAAAAACCCCATGAAGTCGCATGCAAAGGTCGTAGTCATCGGCGGTGGTGTCGTCGGATGCTCGGTGCTGTTCCATCTTGCCCGCCATGGCTGGACCGATGTCGTGCTTCTCGAACGCGATGAGCTGACCTCGGGCTCGACCTGGCATGCGGCGGGCGGCATGCACACCATCAACGGCGACCCCAACGTCGCCAAGCTGCAGAAATACACGATCTCGCTCTACAAGGAGATCGAGGAGCTTTCGGGACAGGCGACGGGCGTGCACCTGACGGGCGGCGTGCTTCTGGCGGCAACCGAGGCGCGGCTCGACTGGTTGCGCGGCGTCGTGTCGAAGGGCCGCTATCTCGGCATCGATCTCGAAGTCATTTCCGCGAAGGAAGCCGCGGAATTGATGCCGCTGATCGATCCCAGCCAGTTCGTCGGCGCCGTGCGCAACAAGGAGGACGGCCACCTCGATCCGTCCGGCGTGACCCACGCCTATGCCAAGGCCGCGCGGAAACTGGGCGCCGAGGTCGAGCGCTTCACCAAGGTCGAGGACATCGTGCGCCGTCCCGACGGGTTGTGGCGCGTCATCACCAACAAGGGCGACGTTATCGCCGAGCATGTCGTCAATGCCGGCGGGCTGTGGGCGCGCGAGGTTGGCCGCATGGTCGGGCTGGAACTGCCGGTGCTGGCGATGGAGCACATGTACCTGATCACCGAGGACATGCCGGAGGTCGCGGATTGGAACAAGAAGACCGGCACCGAGATCATCCATGCCGTCGACTTCGACGGCGAGCTGTATCTGCGCCAGGAGCGCGGCGGCATGCTGATGGGCACCTATGAGAAGGCCAACAAGGTGTGGTCGGAGTTCACCACGCCTTGGAATTTCGGCCATGAACTGCTGGAACCGGACATCGACCGCATCGCGCCGTCGCTGGAAGTCGGCTTTCGCCACTTCCCGGCCTTCCAGAAGACCGGGATCAAGCAGATCATCAACGGCCCATTCACCTTCGCGCCCGACGGCAACCCGCTGGTCGGTCCGGTGCGCGGCCTGCCGGGCTTCTGGGTCGCCTGCGGCGTCATGGCCGGCTTCAGCCAAGGCGGCGGCGTCGGTCTCGCGCTCTCCAACTGGATGATCGAGGGCGATCCCGGCGCCGACATCTGGGCGATGGATGTCGCCCGCTACGGCGACTGGGCGACGATGGCCTACACCAACGCCAAAGTGCGCGAGAATTACTCGCGCCGCTTCTCGATCCGTTTCCCCAACGAGGAATTGCCGGCCGGGCGCCAGCTCAAGACGACGCCGGTCTACGACCTGCTGTCGGCCAAGGGCGCGCAATGGGGCGTTTCTTTCGGGCTTGAGGTGCCGCTGTGGTATGCGCCCGCGGGCGTCAAGGATGAGTTCTCATGGCGGCGCTCCAACGATTTCGCCCATATCGCCAATGAAGTGGCGGCGGTGCGCGGCGGCGTCGGCCTGTCGGAGATCTCGAACTTCGCCAAATACAAGGTGACGGGCGAGGGCGCCTCAGCCTGGCTCGACCGTGTGCTTGCCTGCAAATTGCCGAAGCCCGGCCGCATGACGCTGGCGCCGATGCTGAAGCAAGACGGCAAGCTGATCGGCGACTTCACGCTCGCCAACGTTGGCGACGGCGAATGGTTCATCGCCGGCTCCGGCGTCGCCGAGCAATACCACATGCGCTGGTTCGAGGCGCATCTGCCCAAGGACGGCTCGGTACACATCGAGGCGCTGGGGCAGAAACTCACCGGCCTCGCCATCGCCGGACCGAAAGCGCGGGAGGTGCTGGCGAAAGCCAGCCGCGCCGACGTCTCCAATGCCGCATTCCCGTTCATGGCGGTGGCGCTGATGGATATCGGCATGGCGCCGTGCCTGGTCGGGCGCGTCAGCTATACCGGCGATCTCGGCTACGAGATCTGGGTGGCGCCCGAATATCAGCGCGCCGCCTTCCAGGCGCTGCTGGCGGCGGGCGAGGAATTTTCGATCGGCCTGTTCGGCTCGAGGGCGCTCAATGCGCTGAGGCTCGAGAAGAACTACGGCTCATGGGCGCGCGAGTACCGGCCGATCTACGGGCCGCTCGAGGCCGGGCTCGACCGTTTCGTCGCCTATGGCAAGGATGCCGATTTCATCGGCAAGGCAGCGGCGCTCGCCGAGCGCAAAGGGGGCGGCAAGCTTCGGCTGCGCAGCTTCATTGTCGACGCCACCGATGCCGACGTCATCGGCGACGAGGCGATCTGGCATGACGGTGTCGTGCTCGGCTGGGTCACGTCCGGCGGCTATGCGCATAATTCGGGGAAGTCGGTCGCCTTGGGCTATGTGCCCAAGGAGATCGCCGACAGACCGGACGGGTTCGAGATCGAGATCCTCGGCAAGCGTCATGCGGCGCGCATCCAGGCGGCGGCGCTGTTCGACGCCAATTTCGAACGGATGCGCGCCTGAAGCGCTACGGCTTCGCCGATGCGCTTCAGATTCTTGGCTTTGTGCATGCCGTCATCCCAAAACGGCTGAGCACTTTTGGGCGACATGCACTGGCGGTGCATGCTTTGTCAGCCGCGACGGTTGTCCAGCGCGAAGGCGCCTGGGCCGGCGAATATAAGATAGAGGAAGATGAAGCAGAAGGAGATCGCCAAGTCGCCGCCGTTGTTTACGGGGAAGAAGTCGCGCGGGAAGTGCGCCATGAAATAGGCGATGGCCATTTCGCCAGCCAGGAGGAAGGCGACCGGGCGGGTGAAGAGCCCGAGCGCCAGCAGGATGCCGCCAGCGAATTCGAGAATGCCGGCCGCCGTCGTCAGCCCGGTAAGGGCGTGCGGCTGAGCGCTGACCGGGAAGTTGAACAGCTTCTGCGAGCCATGTTCGATGAACTGCAACGCGGTCATGATGCGCAGCACGCCCAGCGCCTGCGGCCGGTACCGAGCAAGGCTTTCAAAAAGCTTCATCTAAAACTCCATTTTACCCCGCCCGGCCATAAATTATCACCCGGCAATGGACCACTCACTTCCCACGGCCCCACCATCAACAATCGGTGAGTGAAAATGGTTTCACCTCTCAACAAATGTTCTCGCAATGGTTGCATATTTATCCCTATGGTTGTATTGATATGCCGAGACATCAAACCATACGGGTCCGCTTTGCCATGAAAAAAATCCTCATCAGCCTATTCGCAATCCTTGCAGGCACCAGCTTCGCCGCGGCCGCTGACGGGGGCTGCGATGCCTTCAAATGGCCGGTTGCGCGCGAGCAGGCCCTGTTCCCGGCGGCGCCGGCCGCCCAGTCCGGCACCTCCCTGACAGTCGGGCAAGCGGTGGATTTCTCGCTCGAGGCCGTCGATACGGTCAGCTTTGAAGTGCCGCCGGAACGCGCACCGGCAGCCGGCACGTTCGGCGCGACGGCCAGCGTGGCCGTGCCGCCTGATGGCGAGTTGCAGCTCAGCCTGTCCGACGAGGCCTGGATCGATGTCGTGCAGGACGGCAAGACCGTAAAATCGGTGGCTTTCAGCGGCGTCAAGACCTGCCCGGGCATCCGCAAGAGCGTCCGCTTCAAGCTCGCCGGCGGCGCGGCGATCATCCAGATCAGCGGCGCAAAAAAGGCCGATCTGAAGGTGGCTGTGCTGACGCCGGAGTGATCCGGCGCCAGCCCATCCAAGCAAGCGCTGCTAACGCGTCGACGCCAGCAGCGCGAAATGCGCGCCTTGCGGGTCCTGGCACTGGATGATCCACTGGCCGCTCGGCACGTCCATCGGTCCCATGATGACCTTGCCGCCATTGTCGGTGACGCGCTTGGCGGCGGCGTCGATGGCGTCGACGTTGAAATAGAACTGCCAGACGGGAACCGGGATCTGCGGCGGCTTGTTCATGATGCCGCCGCCGGATTCGGGGCCGGCGCCAAAAGTCTGGTAGATGCCCATCTCGCCCATATCGAACTGGCCGGAGCTCTTCCAGCCGAACTGGCTGGAATAGAAGTCGAAAGCGGCTTTCCAATCCGAGGTGTAGAGCTCGTGCCAGCCGATATGGCCGGGTGTGGTCGCCGGCACCGACGGCTGTTCAGGCTGGTTGGGCTGAAGGAACATGAAGGCCGCGCCTTGCGGGTCGGCAACGACGGCGAAGCGGCCGACGCCCGGAATGTCGTCCGGCGCGCGGTGCACCGCACCGCCGGCGTCCTTGAGCGCTTGCGTCGAGGCGTCGACGTCCTTGGTGTAGATATAGCCCACCCAGGCCGGCGGCATACCCATCTTGGCGGGTTCTTCCGGCATCGTCATCAGCCCGCCGACGCCGCGCACGCTGGAATTCATCACGATGTAGCGCGGCATGCCAGGCGCCTTGTCGAAGGGCTCGGCCCGCCAGCCGACAACGGCGGTATAAAAAGCCTCGGCAGCGTCGAGGTCGGTGGTCATCAGTTCGTACCAGAAGAAAGGTTGCGGGGATTTCGGCATCGTCGGTCTCCTCACCGGTTCAGGCAGCGATCGCGGTTCGATCCATCCTAGGACGATCCTGGCGACAGAAATCCGACATCTGGGCCGGAATTCGAGGATGGCAAGGCACTAGCGCATATCGCCTAGGGCGCGCAGCGGTTTTGCGACGACGACATGCATCAAAGCGCGCCTCGCTCCGATCCGTTCCTGCGTGATGCTTTAGGATTCGCAATCTTGCGCGCCATGGGGTTTTCGACTTTGCTTGTTGCCGATGAGGGGTTTCGATCCATGCGCCACATGTCACTGACGCCGGAACTTGTCGCTCTGTGCCATCGGGAGGAGGTCGACCCTGGCCCCAGCGGGGATTGGGCACAGCTAAGCGACGATGATTTCCGGACGCTCGCCACGCGTCTTGCCGGCGAGGCCGATGAAGGTCCGCTCTGGGTGTTCGCCTATGGCTCGCTGATCTGGAAACCGGCCTTCGAGTCCGTCGAGCAGTTGCGCGCCTCGGCCCATGGCTGGCATCGCTCCTTCTGCCTGGATCTCGTGCGCTGGAGAGGCAGCGCCGAGCAGCCCGGACTGATGATGGCGCTCGAACGCGGCGGGCGCTGCGATGGCGTGATCTACCGCCTGCCGGACGGTGACAAGGCAGCCCAGATCGAAAGGCTGTTGCGACGCGAGATCGACGATCACGAAGCCGTCAGTTCGGTGCGATGGGTCCCAGTGCGCACCGCGCAAGGATCGCTCAGGGCGCTCGGTTTCTGGGTCGGCATCACCGGCAGGGGGACGTCTCTCGGGCAGCCGCTGGAGAGCGTAGCAAAGATATTGGCTTGCGCATGCGGCCATGTCGGTTCCGGCGCCGAATATCTCTACAACACCGTCAGCCACCTCGAGACCTTCGGCATCCATGACCGCAATCTGTGGCGGCTGCAGGAACTGGTGGCGGACGAGATCCGGTCGATCCATGGCCACAAGGTCACAAGCCATGCCATAGCAGAGGTTACTGAGGTGGCTATAACATGATTTCATTTGTCATGTTTTACTCAGCCATTACAGTGGCTTGGCCGAAAATTGACCAATTGATAAAAAAATAAAACGTGCTAGCCTTCCCAAAACGACAACAAGGGGAGCTGGAATGGCGACTGGTCATTTCATCGAAGGCATTGCCGGCGGCCGGCTGTCTTCGGAGCAATATGCCGACAATTTTTCCGACCTGCATCCGCCGCTCGATCATCATGAGGCGCTGGTCGAATCCGATCGCTGCTATTTCTGCTACGACGCGCCATGCATGAACGCGTGTCCGACTTCGATCGACATCCCGCTGTTCATCCGCCAGATCGCGACCGGCAATCCGCTGGGCTCGGCCAAGACGATCTTCGACCAGAACATCCTTGGCGGCATGTGCGCCCGCGTCTGCCCGACCGAGACGCTGTGCGAAGAGGTCTGCGTGCGCGAGGTGGCGGAGGGCAAGCCTGTGCAGATCGGCCGGCTGCAGCGCTACGCCACCGACGTCGCCATGAGCGAGGACAAGCAGTTCTACAAGCGCGCCGAGCCGACCGGGAAGAGCATCGCCGTGGTCGGTGCCGGGCCGGCCGGGCTGGCGGCAGCGCATCGCCTCGCCCGTCATGGCCATGAGGTGACGATCCTGGAGGCGCGGCCGAAGGCTGGCGGCCTCAACGAATATGGCATCGCCGCCTATAAGAGCGTCGACGATTTCGCCCAGGCCGAGGTCGACTATGTCACCGCGATCGGCGGCATCGATATCCAGAACGGCAAGGCGCTCGGCCGCGACTTCCAGCTTGCCGACCTGATGCGTAACTACGACGCGGTGTTCCTTGGGCTCGGGCTCGGCGGGGTCAATGCGCTGCGCGCCGATGGCGAGGATGCCGATGGCGTCACCAATGCGGTGGAATTCATCTCGGAACTGCGCCAGGCGAGCGACCTTTCCAGCCTGCCGGTCGGCCGACGCGTCGTCGTCATCGGCGGCGGCATGACGGCGATCGATGCCGCGGTGCAGTCGAAGCTGCTCGGCGCGGAAGAGGTGACGGTCTGCTACCGGCGCGGCCAGGAGCACATGAACGCTTCCGGCTTTGAACAGGACCTGGCCGCCGCCAACGGCGTCACCATCCGCCACTGGCTGCAGCCGAAGCGCGTCCTTGCCGAGAACGGCAAGGTTTCCGCGATCGAGCTCGAATACACCGCGATCAGCGGCGACAAGCTCACAGGCACCGGCGAACGGCTCACGCTTGTCGCCGACCAGGTGTTCAAGGCGATCGGCCAGAGCTTCGTGCCGGCGCATCTCAACGGCAGCGCGGAACAGATCGAGCTCGAAGGCGGCCGCATCAAGGTCGATGCGGAAGGCCGCACCTCGCTGGCCAAGGTCTGGGCCGGCGGCGACTGCATCTTCGGCGGCGACGATTTGACTGTCTCGGCGGTGGCGCAAGGGCGCGACGCGGCCGAGAGCATCCACCGGGCACTGACCTCTAACGGGAGGGCATGAGCATGGCAGACATCCGCAACAATTTCGTCGGCATCAAATCGCCCAACCCGTTCTGGCTGGCCTCGGCGCCGCCGACCGACAAGGCCTACAATGTCGAGCGCGCCTTCAAGGCCGGCTGGGGCGGCGTGGTGTGGAAGACGCTGGGCGAGGAAGGCCCGCCGGTCGTCAACGTCAACGGCCCGCGTTATGGCGCGATCTGGGGCGCCGACCGCCGCCTGCTTGGCCTCAACAATATCGAACTGATCACCGACCGCGACCTGCAGACCAACCTGCGCGAGATGAAGCAGGTGAAGATGAACTGGCCGGACCGGGCGCTGATCGCCTCGATCATGGTGCCGTGCGTGGAAGAGAGCTGGAAGGCGATCCTGCCGCTGGTCGAGGAGACCGGCGCCGACGGAATCGAGCTCAATTTCGGCTGCCCGCACGGCATGTCGGAACGCGGCATGGGCTCGGCGGTCGGCCAGGTGCCGGAATATATCGAGATGGTCGTGCGCTGGTGCAAACAGTACACGCGCATGCCGGTCATCACCAAGCTGACGCCCAACATCACCGACATCCGCAAGCCGGCCCGGGCGGCGCATGCCGGCGGCACCGATGCTGTGTCGCTGATCAACACCATCAACTCGATCACCGGCGTCGATCTCGACAGTTTCGCCCCGCAGCCGACCATCGACGGCAAGGGCTCGCATGGCGGCTATTGCGGCCCAGCGGTGAAGCCGATCGCCATGAACATGGTGGCCGAGATCGCCCGCGATCCTGAAACGCATGGCCTTCCGATCTCCGGCATCGGCGGCATCACCACCTGGCGCGACGCCGCCGAATTCATGGCGCTCGGCGCCGGCAATGTGCAGGTCTGCACCGCGGCCATGACCTACGGCTTCAAGATCGTACAGGAGATGATCGCCGGGCTGGAGAACTGGATGGACGAGAAGGGCCATGCCTCGCTCTCCGACATCATCGGCCGCGCAACGCCCAACGTTACCGACTGGCAGTATCTCAACCTCAACTATGTCGCCAAGGCGCATATCGACCAGGACGCCTGCATCAAATGCGGCCGCTGCCATATCGCCTGCGAGGACACCTCGCACCAGGCGATCACCAGCATGGTCGACGGCGCCAGGCATTTCGAGGTGATCGAGGCCGAATGCGTCGGCTGCAACCTCTGCGTCAATGTCTGCCCGGTCGAGGGCTGCATCACCATGGAGCCGCTGGCGGCCGGCGTGATGGACCAGCGCACCGGCAAGCCGGTGTCCCCGATCTACGCCAACTGGACGACGCACCCCAACAATCCGACGGCCAAGGTGGCGGCGGAATAGGCTCGGGTTCCTCGCCCCACGCAGTGGGGAGAGGTTGCCCGGCGAAGCCGGGACGGAGAGGGGTCTTCGAGACGGCTGGACACCGCCGAGGCCCCAAATTGCCTGTTGCCATTCCTTGCGCCTCGTTTGCGGCTACGGCGTGCCACATTTCCAAGCGGCTGGCCTTTGGCGATAGCGTGCATGGCAGCTTGGCGCATGCATTGTCTTATGCAGCGCTGGTCGACCCCCACT